>JASHTH010000120.1 GCA_030040655.1 Acidobacteriaceae bacterium
GACCCGCACCTCGACGGGCGGCGGCGCGGGCTTTCGCGGCGCCGTTTGCCCCGATGAGGCCGGCAGCAGCGCCAGCGCCGCGATCGCGAGTCCTGTCCAGCGCATGTTCGGTCGCACTGCTCCATTTTCTGTCCGGCGTTTGCCTTGCCGCAAGAAAATCGTTCGGGGTTCGCAGGCGATTCGCCCATTCCTTGGTGCCGGAAATCCTGCAGACCGCTCAGGCTCTGGCGCCGCCGGCCGTCACCGCTGAGGAGACAGGCTATGCGCGCGAGGCCGAGCAGCGGGCCGATCACGAAGTGGGAGCAGGTGGCGAAGCAGGAACCGTCGCAGGTCCAGAGCCTTGACATCCGCGCCCGGCGCCTCCACGTCGGCGATTGGGAGCGACGCGAATCCCGCGCGGAATGCCGGCGATCTTGAAGTCGCCAAGGCTCAGCTTGGCCTCGACTCCGATGAACTGGACGATGCCCGAGAACGCGCGGGGCTCTTCAGCGTAACTCCGTCTGTCAACCTGCGCCCCCGCGCCGCAGCCCGCGTAGTCCACAAGCACCCCTGACTGGCCAACGCTCGCCGCCCGTCGTGTCTTCGATCACAGCCACGCCCCGGGGCCCAGCGTTAAAATTCCTGCCTTGCCGGCCCCCTCTTCGCAGGCTCGGCCGGTCCTGAAGGAGAGCGTTTATGCCGAATACCCGCCGCGAGTTCCTGCAATCGAGCGCCGCGCTGGCCATGATGGGCGCGGCGTCTGCCACTTCCCTGGTCGCCGAGTCCTCAAGTCCGGCCCATGTGCGCGCCGCAGCGCCGGCCAGCTTTGACGCGCAAGCCAACCCGGCGCAGAACTCCGAATCCGAAATCCAGATTCCCAAGGTCAAATTCGGCAACGTTGAAATCAGCCGCCTCGTCCTCGGCTCCAACCCCTTCTACGGTTTCGCCCACTACAACAACAACTTTGCTGCCTCCATGCGCGAGTGGTACACGCAGGACATGGTGTGTGAAGTCATGCACCGCGCCAACGGCTATGGCATCAACGCCTTCAATTACGTCAACATGGGCCGTGCCCCGGAAGACTTCGCGCGTTTCCAGGCCGAAGGCGGCCAGATGCACCTCATCGCCCAGGTCACCGCCGCCGACGACGCTGCGGCGATGATAGCGAGATTCAAACCCCTCGCCCTGCAGCGGCGCGGCGAAGAGATCGACGCGGCCTTCCGCAATGGCACGCTCTCGGGCGAGCGCGAGTGGTGCAAGATGGCTCGCGGCCTCGGAGTGCTCGTCGGCGTCGGCACGCATAAGCCCGAGGTCATCGAGCTCGTCGAAGAGGAGGGATGGGACATCGACTTCTACGCCGGCTGCGTCTATAACCGCACTCGCTCTGAAGAAGAGTGGCGTCAGGTGCTTAACGGCGAACTGCTCGAAATGCCGCGCGACATCTACCTGCAAAGCGATCCGCCGCGCATCTACAAGGTCATGCGACAGACCTCAAAGCCCTGCTTCGCCTTCAAGATCCTCGCCGCCGGCCGCGTCGCCGACAAAGATGTCGAACAGGCTTTCCGCACCGCATATTCCAGCATCAAACCCTCCGATGCCGTTTATGTCGGCATGTTCCCGCGCTTCAAAGACGAGCTCAAACAGAACGTCGAAATCGTGCACGGCATTCTCTCGGCTGCCTGAGACGCGCCTGTTCGCATCACAATGCCGACCGGTAGTGGGTCAGCTTGGAGGGTACGGGCTTTACAGGCTGCGGAAAACTCAGGGCGTAGGGCGCTTTGTAACAGGGCACGACTTCCGTCGTGCCGCAAGTGCCGCAAAACTAATGAGGGCTTTAGCCCCCGAGGGAAATGGAACCACGACCTGCGGCCAGAACCATTTGACACCGCGCCGCGTTTCCGATACGTTGAGAAGCAGATGCAGTCTCGCCGCCATCACGGCCATCGCCACCATCATGGAGCCTCCATGCCGGCGGACTTGCAGGGCCTGACGTAATCGGCCAGAAGAGATCAGAAAGTACCCAAGCCCGCCGGCAACCCAGCCGACGG
Organism: Acidobacteriaceae bacterium; assembly: GCA_030040655.1. Classification (GTDB taxonomy): domain Bacteria; phylum Acidobacteriota; class Terriglobia; order Terriglobales; family Acidobacteriaceae; genus Telmatobacter. The sequence goes on from JASHTH010000120.1 coordinate 2,028, forward strand.
GCTTTTCGTTTGCACCTCCCAACTCGCCGGCCAAAGGTCAAAACTATGGAATCGATTGATTTTGAAAAAATGAACGGCCTCGCGCCCGGCATCGTGCAGGATGCACGCACCGGCGAAGTGCTGATGCTCGGCTTTCTGAATGCCGCGAGCTACGCCAAGACGCTGGAGACCGGCTACGTGACCTTCTGGAGCCGCACGCGACAAAAACTCTGGACCAAAGGCGAAACCAGCGGAAATCGGCTGCGCGTCCTCTCGGCCTCGACCGATTGCGACAGCGATGCATTGCTTTTCCGCGTGGAAGTCGAAGGCGACGGGCTGGTTTGCCACGAAGGCACCATCAGTTGTTTCACTCGTCCGCTTGCGGTTTCCGGAAATGGCGAACTGGAGGCCGCTCATGGCCAATAAGCTCAGGCTGGGCATTCCCAAGGGAAGCCTCCAGGATGCCACCGTCGATTTATTCAGGCGTGCGGGCTGGAACATCTACGCCGACGGCCGCTCCTACTTCCCGTCGATCGACGATGGCGACATCGAATGCATGCTCATTCGCGCGCAGGAGATGGCGCGCTATGTCGATCACGGCGCGCTCGACGCAGGGCTCACGGGCATCGACTGGGTCGTCGAGAGCGGTCTGGACGTGGCCAGCGTGACCACGCTGACCTACGCCAAACAGAGCCGCCGCAAAGTGCGCTGGGTGCTTGCGGTGCCCGAGTCGAGCGGCTATCGAAAAGCCGAGGATCTGGAAGGCAGAATCATTGCCACCGAGCTGGTGGAGGTGAGCAAGCGATATTTTGCCGGCAAGGGCGTCAACGTGAGGGTCGAGTTCAGCTGGGGCGCCACGGAAGTCAAGCCTCCCATGCTCGCCGACGCCATTGTCGAAGTGACCGAAACCGGCAGCTCGCTCAAAGCCAATCACCTCCGCATCATCGATACCGTGATGGAAAGCGAGACGCACCTCATCGCCGGCAAATCCGCGCTTGCCGACGAGTGGAAACGCGGCAAGATCGAGTCCATCGCGCTCATGCTGCGAGGCGCCATCGATGCGCAATCGCAAGTCGGCCTGATGCTGAACGTCAGGCTGGCGGATCTCGACGGCGTGTTGGCTGTGCTGCCCGCGCTGAATTCGCCGACCGTCTCGCACCTGAGCGACCCGGAGTGGGTCGCGGTCAACACCATCGTCGAAGAACGCGTCGCGCGGGAGGTGATTCCGCGGTTGAAGGCCGCTCGCGCAGCAGGCATCGTAGAATACCCGCTGAACAAGGTCGTTTTGTGAAGGATTCGGGCTTCAGCTCGAACATTGACGAATGAAGGTTACTGGCTTGAGCCCGTACCTTGGCCCGCAAAAAACGACGGGGCTTTAGTCCCTCAAAGAACCGAGACGATCGAACGATGAAACTCATCCGCACTACCGGCCGGGGGAAAGGCGAAGCGGCGAAGATCATCGCTGCGATCGAGAATCGCGGCCCGGCTGCGCTTGATTCCGTGCTCCCGGCGGTGCGCCGCATTGTAGCCGGGGTGCGCCGAAACGGCGATCGCGCCTTGCTGCTCTACGAGGCGCGATTCGACGGCCTCGCCGCTCCGGCGATGCTCCGCGTCTCTCCAAGTGAAATGTCCGCCGCGTGGGAAGCGCTCGATCCTGCGCTGCGCCGGGCGCTCACTACGGCCGCGGCGCAGATTCGCGCATTTGCCTTGCGTCAGATGCCCGCATCCTGGAACGGTTCGTCCATCGACGGCCTTACTACCGGCCAATTGGTCAGACCACTGAATGCAGTCGGTTGCTACGTGCCCAGCGGCCGCCATCCCCTGCCCTCCACTCTGCTGATGACCGCGATTCCCGCGCAGATTGCCGGTGTGCCGCGCATCGTGGTTGTGTCGCCACGGCCCGCTTGCGTCACGCTCGCTGTTGCGCATCTGCTCGGCGTCTCGGAGTTCTATCGCGTCGGAGGCGCTCAGGCCATCGCCGCGCTGGCCTACGGAACGGAAAGCATTCCGCGAGTCGGCAAGATCGTCGGGCCGGGCAATCTGTATGTCACGGCGGCAAAGAAGCTCGTCGCGTTCGACTGCGCCATCGACATGCTCGCCGGCCCTACCGAAATCGTGGTCGCGAGCGATCTTGGCAACCCCGCGTTTATCGCTGCCGACCTGGTCGCCCAGGCGGAACACGATCCTGAAGCGTTGGCCGTCTTCATCACCACCCGCGAACCATTGGCCAAATCCGTAATCGCCGAAGCAAAGTCACAAAGTCGCGACAATCCTGTGGCGCGCCAATCTCTCAATCGCAGTGGCATTGCGATTCTCGCCGCCGATGCGCGCGAGGCGCGCCAAATCGCCAACCGGATTGCGCCGGAGCATCTGACAGTCGACGAGGCGGGCGATCTTGAATGGGTGCAAAACGCCGGCTCGGTCTTCGTCGGCGGTTGGTCCGCGCAGCCGCTCGGGGACTATATCTCCGGCCCGAATCACACATTGCCGACCGGCGGAATGGCGCGCGTGCGCGGCGGGCTGAGCGTGAATGATTTTGTGAAGATGATTACCCTGCAGGAATATGCGCCGCAGGCCGTGCAAGCCCTCGGTCCTCAAGCTATCCAACTCGCTCAAGCCGAGGGTCTGAGCGCGCATGCCGAGTCGATTCGCACACGGCTGCAGGCCAGGAGGTCCCGTGGCTGAGTCTACCGTGGCAGTGCCTCCAACGCCCCGTGCGCGCGTTCTCGCCGTGGGAGAGTATCACCCTCCGCTGGGGAATCGCGACGCGCTGCGCCTCGATTTCAACGAGAACACGATAGGCTGTTCCCCAAAGGTCTGTGAAGTGTTGCGCCGGATTTCGGCGAGCGCCCTCTCGGGGTATCCGGAGCGTGAGTCTGTAGAGGCGTTCGTCGCCTCACATCTCCAGCTTCGTCCTCATCAACTCGTGCTGACCAATGGCGTGGACGAAGCAATTCATGTGCTCTTTGAGACCTTTCTCGGCGCCGGCGACGAACTGCTGCTGCCCGTACCCACGTATGCCATGTACGCGGTGTATGCGTCGGCAACCGATGCGCATGTGGTCACAGTTCAGGCTGCCGACGATCTGCAATTCCCTTTTGAAAACCTCATCGCGGCCATCACGCCAAGGACCAAAGCCATCGCCATCGCCAATCCCAACAGTCCTTCGGGCAGCATTGCAACGCGCAGTCAAATCGTCGAGATCGCCCGTCGTGCGCCGCGCGCGGTCATCTTTGTCGACGAAGCGTACTATCATTTTCACGGTGAAACCGTCATCGATCTCGTCGGCAAAATCCCGAACCTGTTTGTCGCGCGCACTTTCTCCAAGGCGTATGGTCTTGCAGGATTGCGGATTGGTCTGATGGCCGGACCAATGGAATCGATGGGCTGGATTCGTCGTGTCATTTCTCCGTACAGCGTGAATTCGGTTGCGCTCGCCTGTCTGCCGGCGGCTCTCCAGGACGCCGCGTACGTCGACTGGTACGTCGGCGAAGTGCTTGCCGCACGCGCTGAGTTCGAATCGGCGCTCGATGCGGCCATGATTCGCCGCTGGCCAAGCCGCGCCAATTTTGTTCTCGTTGAAATCGGCCGAAGACATGCGCAGTTCGTCGAGAGCATGCGCGCCGCGGGCGTATTGGTTCGCGACCGGTCGAGTGACCCCGGGTGCGACGGATGCGTGCGCATCACGATCGGCACGCGCGAGCAGATGCGCCAGGCCGCTTCGGCTCTTCGAGAAACCATGGCCGAGCTGCGTCGCTCGGGAGAATCGCGATGACGGCGAGGAAGATCCGCAAAAGTCCCTCTGGACACCGTGCACGCTCGGCAATCGTCGAGCGCAATACGGCGGAAACGCGCATTTCCGTGCAACTCAGGATCGAAGGCGGAGGCAAATACAAAGTCGTGACCGGCATCCGCTTTTTCGATCACATGCTGGAGCTGTTTGCGCGTCACGGCGCCTTCGATCTCGACCTCAAATGCGATGGGGACCTCGACGTGGACCAGCACCACACCGTCGAAGACGTCGGTATTGCGCTCGGCGAGGCCTTCGATCGCGCCCTAGGCAACAGGCGCGGCATTCTGCGCGCCGGTTATTTCCTCATGCCCATGGACGAGACGCTGGCCATCGCCGCGGTCGATTTGAGCGGCCGCGCGGCGTTTAGCGTCGACACCAAAGTGCGAACGCGGCTGGTTGGAGATCTGCAGTCTGAGCTGGTCACGGATTTTTTTGAAGGGTTCGCGCGCGGCGCGCGGTCGAACGTGCACGTAAAGACAATGTACGGCCGCTCCAACCACCACAAGATCGAAGCCATCTTCAAAGCGTTTGCCCGTGCGCTGCGTGTGGCCTGCTCGCGCGACCGCCGGCTCAAGGGTATGCTGCCTTCGACCAAGGGGCTGCTCTGATGCGCGTGACCGTCATCGATTACAAGGCCGGCAATCTCGCCTCGGTACTCAAGGCCCTTGGCCATCTGGGCACGGAGACTGAGATCGTAGATGGGCCAACTTCGCTCGATGCCGCCGAGCGGATTGTCCTTCCCGGGGTGGGACATTTCGCGGCAACGCGGCGTCTCGATGAGACGGGTCTCACGCCGGCCATTCGCGCGGCCATTGCTCGCGGCGTGCCGTTCCTCGGAATCTGTGTAGGCATGCAGTGGCTGCTCGAAGGCAGCGCAGAGGCGCCCGATCAGCCGGGCCTCGGATGCTTTATTGGTCGCTGCGAGCGCTTTCCCGCCGGCAGCGAGAAGGTCCCGCACGTAGGCTGGAATTCTCTCGGGATCCGCAACGGCTCGCGGCTGTTCGCCGGCGTCGAACCGGGAGCGTTCGTCTATTTCACACATTCTTATCGGGCTCCGGTTATAAAGGACACTGCTGCTGTCACCCAATACATTGATCCATTTGCAGCCGCCGTTGAACGCCACAACGTATTTGGCGTCCAATTCCATCCCGAGAAATCCAGCGAAACGGGTCTTCAAGTTCTACGCAACTTTGTTGAGTTTTCGCCATGTTGACCAAGCGCATCATCGCCTGCCTCGATGTGAACCGCGGCCGTGTAGTGAAAGGCGTGCAGTTCGTCGACCTTGTCGACGCCGGCGATCCGGCGGCGCTGGCGGCCCGGCACGCGCGCGAAGGCGCGGATGAGATCGTGCTCCTCGACATCACGGCCACGCAGGAAGGCCGCCAGACGCTGCTCGAGACCGTGCGCAGAACCGCGAGAAGGTTCTTTATTCCTTTTACGGTCGGTGGCGGAATCCGTAGCGGCGACGATGCCGCGCGGGTCTTCGAGGCCGGCGCGGACAAGGTCAGCGTGAACTCCGCCGCGCTCGCCGACCCTTCGCTGATCGACGCCATCGGCTGCAGCTTCGGCGCACAGGCAGTGGTCGTTGCCATTGACGCGCGCCGCGATCCGCAGGCGGTCGATCCTGTCCGCGATGCGCAAGTATTCGTCCACGGCGGACGCAAGCCGGCAGGCCGGCGCGCCGTCGAGTGGGCGCGCCAAGCCGAGGCGCGCGGTGCAGGCGAAGTCTTGCTCACTTCAATGGACGCCGACGGCATGCGTACCGGCTTCGATTGCGAGTTGACTGCGGCGGTGAGCGAGGCCGTGAACATTCCGGTCATTGCCTCGGGCGGGGCGGGAAGCGTCGATCATTTTGTCGACGTGTTCCGACGCGGCAAGGCCGACGCAGCACTGGCCGCAAGCATCTTTCACTTCGGCGTATCGAGCGCCCGGGCGCTCAAAGAAGATCTTGCTCGTGCCGGCGTCCCCGTGAGGCTCCTATGCTGATTCCCTCGATCGATCTGTTCGGCGGAAAGATCGTTCAGCTCGTGCAGGGAGATAAGCTGCGTCTCACCTTCGACGATTTCGAGTATTGGATCGAGAAATTCTCCGTCTATCCACTGGTGCAGTTGATCGACCTCGACGCAGCGATGCGCCAGGGCGACAACGCCGTGCTGGTCAACCAGATCGCTAAGCGGCTGCCCTGCCAGGTGGGTGGCGGCGTCCGGACCATCGAGCGGGCACGGCAGCTGCTTGATGCTGGCGCCCGGCGCGTCATCGTCGGTTCCGCGCTCTTCTCTGATGTAGAAGGCCCCGCAAGAGTCAATCTCGAATTTGCCGGAAACCTCACTGCCGCGGTCAGCGCGGAGCGCGTGGTCGCCGGCATCGACACGAAGAACGGCGCCATCGCCGTGAAAGGGTGGAAGGAAAAGTTGGCGCTCACGCCAGACGAGGCGATTCCGCACCTCGAACCCTTCGCCGGCGCCTTTCTCTACACGCACGTCGATGGCGAGGGATTGATGCAGGGGTTTCCTATGGCCGTTGCCGAGCGGCTGCGCAGGCTCACCTCGAAGCAGCTCATCGTCGGCGGCGGCATCCGCAGCCGGCAGGAGGTCCATGCCCTCGACGCGATCGGCGTCGATGCCGTGGTCGGAATGGCCATTTATACCGAATCGATGGCGGTTTGAGACATCGAATGGGATGGAGATCGCCGCCGGCGACGTTGCGCATCGGATAAGCTGGAACCATAGCTCTTTCTTCTTCGGCGACGGGAGTTGCGAAGATGGCGACCAAGGTAAGCGGCATCCGGCTGGCCAGGCGGCTCGACGAAGTCGGATTCTCCGACATTGTGCAGATCCGCAACAAGGTGATGGAGCTGCGCGCGGCCGGCCACAAGGTTCACTCGCTGCACGGCGGCGAGCCGTACTTTGAAACGCCGGATGCGATCAAGTATGCGGCCGTCAAGGCTCTCACCGACAACCAGACGCACTACGCTCCGTCGTCCGGGATTGCGCCGCTGCGCAAAGCACTGGTGGAGAAGCTCGCTGCGAAAAACAAGATTCTTGCCACTACGGATGAGGTCATTGTCACCGTGGGCGGCTCGCAGGGATTGTACGCAGCCTTCCAGAGCGTGCTCGATCCCGGCGACGACGCGCTGGTTTTTTCGCCGTACTGGACTCCGATCGGCGACCTGGTCACGGGAACCCAGGCGCGGCCCTTGCTGGTTCCCACCATCACCGCGCGCCGCAATGGACTGCGCAAAACGCTCGAGCAGTTTTCGACTCCCAAGGCGCGCGCCATCTACTACAACACGCCGCAGAATCCCAGCGGAGTCGTCTTCACCCGCGCGGACGCGGAGGAGGTCGCGCGATTTGCCATCGAGCGCGACCTGATCGTAATTGCCGACGAAGCCTACGAGGACCTCGTCTACGACGGCGAGCATCTTTCCATCGCGTCTCTTCCCGGCATGGCGGAGCGCACCATCACGTGCTTCACTTTCTCCAAGACCTACGCGATGACCGGCTGGCGCGCCGGTTACGCCGTGGCCAAAGAGCCGTTCATGACCGCGTTGCGGAAGATCGTGCTTTATTCCACCAACGGCGTGGCCACGCCCGTGCAATATGCCATGCTGCAGGCGCTCACCACGCCGGAGAGCGAGATTGCCGCGCGGCGCGAGGAGTATCGCAAGCGGCGCGACCTGCTGATCGCCGGCTTGAACGAGGTCGGGCTGGAGTGCGAGCCGCCCGCCGGCGCATTCTATGCATTTCCGAGCGCGGAGAAGATTCATAAGCAGAGCCGGACGGCGGCGCAAATCCTGCTCGAGAAGGTGCACATTGCGACAATTCCCGGCGTGGTCTTTGGCGCGCAGGGCGAAGGCCATCTGCGCTTCGGTTATGCGATCTCGATCCAGGAGATCGAGGATTGCGTCGAGGCGCTGCGCAGGTTTTTCACCTGAACGCCGGATTTACCCCGTATTAGGAATTCGTGTGTCCTCTCTTGCGATCCACTGGGTCGCCGCTCCCTGAGGTTGCGTCGACTCATCGATTGCGGTTTCGGATACGGAGTTTCCCAAAACGGTAGAGAGCGGTTCCACAGTCACTGTACCCAGTTTGGGATGTCGTTCAAGGTGGCGCATTCTTAAGAAAAGAGCACTTGGCTTCCGTGGCTCAGCGGTATAGCCACTGTGGAACCGCTGCGGCTGCAGATGCTATCGTTCGATTTTGCCTAGGGCGCGCGCGGTTTCCAGTCGCGATGCGCGCAGCGCGCGCGCAATCTGCTGGAGATGGAGCAAAACGGCGTAGGCGCGCAGAATCTCGGCCTGCGAGAACTCCATGCCGGTGTGGCGTACCTCCGCCATGCGTGCTTCAAGTTGCGCAATGTCGCCTTCCAGATCGAGGTCCGCGGGAGGAATGTGATAGCGCCAATTGCGAATGCAGCCGGCGACGTATTGGAATCCCGCGCGAATGTCGGCTACGAGTTGGCCGAGCGCCGGTTCCAGCTGCTGCGTATACGCGTCGCCATGGCTGTCTTTCACGGCAAGTTGCAGCGCCACGAGGGCGTCGAACACCGCGCGGCCAAACTGCGACAGCATCTCCAGCCCCTCGCGCCAACCCGGCCCTCCCGAAGGTTCGTTACGGGCCGCCTCGAGCAGCTGATTGTTGCCGCGCAGCAAGGCCAGGCAATCTTCACGCCGATCAACGAGGTTCTCTGCCGCGGGTCCGCGAAATCCTTGCAGGATCGCCGCGAAGAATGCGCCCAGCGCGAGGAACTCCTGGGCCAGGCCGTCGCGCAAGCGCAGGCGAGCCCGGTCTGGCAGCACCAGGGTGGAGACTGCGATCGCGACCACGATGCCCAGCAGAACCTGGCCGACGCGATGCAGTGCCAGCGTCCAATGGGTGCTCGCCGACTGCACCAGCATCACGATGGTGATGGTCACGCCCGCCAGTCGCGAGCTCGAACGCAGTCCCAGCAATCCGCAAAGCACCATTGCCGCAAATACAGCCAGGATGTAGTTCCAGGGCAACGCGCCGAACAGCGAAAACGAGAATCCGAAGAGAGCGCCGATGAGCGTGCCCAGAATGCGATCGCGCGATGCGGTCACCGTGGCGCCGAAGTTCGACTGAAGAACGATGATGGCGCTGATCGCGCCCCAGTATCCGTCGTGCATGCCAAAGCGCGAGCCCACCCACCAGCAGAGCGTTGCGGCGAGCGCCGTTTTGGCGGCGTGGATGAGCAGTCGCCGGTGCTCCCAAGAGAGAAACCCCCCAGGCGCGATCGGCTCCGCGTCCGATCTCAAGCCAGTCTCCCGCAGCGCTACCGGTTTGTTGTCGACCAGGCGCATGGATTGCACCACGTACGATTCTCGCAGACGGCCAGCGCCGCGCGTGTAGCATGAGATTCAGGCGCCGCTCTTGCGGACGCATTCGCCAGCACATGCTGCCAGTCGGATACTCCGAAACACTACTGCCCGAATTGTTGAGCGAGTTTCCCCCGGGAATCGAGCTCGTTCGTCTGTCCGACCCATTGGATCACGATGTCCACGTCGAAGTCTGGGTTCCCGATGCCTACCCTTCGCGCGCCATCCGCACTTGGCCGCATCTTCGCGGGGTCAAGCTTGTGCTTGCGCTTGTCGCCGGCACGGAATGGCTTCCCGGTCTCGTCGGTCCCCAGGTGACGATTTGCAACGCGCAGGGCGCGCACAACATCTCCACCGCGGAGTGGACGATCGCCGTGATTCTCGGCATGCTGAAGAACTTCCCCTTGTTCTTCGACATTCAGAAATCGGGCCGATGGAAGCGCCGTTTCGAATTGCCCGCTCACTACGCGAAAATCACCGGCGACACGCGCCCCCTATACCCGCCCGTCATGCTCGAGGAGCTCACGGGAAAGACGGTGCTGCTGGTCGGCTACGGATCGATTGGAAAAGACATCGAGCGGATGCTCGCCCCGTTTCGCGTCGAGGTTCTGCGCGTGGCGCGCAAAGCGCGAAGTGAGCCGAGAGTGCACGCAATCGCCGATCTCCACAAGCTCATTCCACAGGCTCATGCGATCGTGCTCATCGTGCCATCGACGGCGGAGACGCGATGGCTCATCGACGCGCCCCAATTTGCTGTGATGCGCCAAGGCGCGCTGCTGGTCAACGCCGCGCGCGGGCCGGTGGTGAACACCGAAGCGCTGGTCGCGGCGCTGCAGTCAGGAAGAATCCGTGCCGCTCTCGATGTCACAGATCCCGAACCGCTGCCCGACGGGCACCCGCTGTGGAGCTGTCCCAACCTCTTCATCACGCCTCACGTCGGCGGATCGAGCCCGCAGTTTTCACCCAACGCCGTGCGCATTGCCGCCGCCGAGCTGCGCCGCTACATGAACGGAGAGCCGCTGCATAATGTCGTTCAGATCGGAGTTTGATGGAGCCCATCCTTTCCACGCAAAAACCGCGGAAATGGATGGAGCAACCGCTCAGTTCGCATTTTTTTCGATCCGGCCCTTTCCGCCATACGGCTGCGGAAAGAATAGGGCACGGAGAAATGAACGAGAGGAGGATTTCAGGCCGCGGCGCCCGCAACTTCCGCCCGCCGCCACTCGAGCAAGCCGAGAACGGCCAATGCCACAAGCCCCGCGTAGAGCACGGCCGTCAGCAGCAGATCTTTGTAGATGTACTCGCCGACGTAGACGACGTCGACGACGATCCACAGCCACCAGTTCGCGGTGTGTTTGCGCGCCTGCCACCAGCTGGCGACCAGGCTATAGCTGGTGAGCGTCGCGTCCAGGTGCGGCAGCGCCGCCCCGACGCGCGTCATCAACGTTCCCAACAGCAGGCTGCCGAGCGCTCCCACGGCAACCGCGGCGGCGAGGCTCGGCCTTGGCAAAGGCTCGACGCGCACCGCACCCTCTGCGCGCACGCCGCGCCACCAGTGCCACCAGCCGTAGAGCGTAAAGGCCACGAAGAAGAGCTGCAGCAGGGCATCGGAGAA
>JASHTH010000872.1 GCA_030040655.1 Acidobacteriaceae bacterium
ACCGGAATCGCGACCTGCTCGACGATCTCCAGGCCGAAGCCTTCCAGCGCCGGGATGTGCATCGGCGTATTCGACAGCAGCCGGATGCGCTGGATGCCGAGATCGGAGAGGATCTGTCCGCCGAGACCGATGGCGCGCAGAATGCGTCCGCTTCGCGCTTGCGAGCCTTCGCGCGCGCGCAGTTCCTTGTGCAGCACGATCCGCCCCGTCTCACTGGGCGGCGCCGCGGCCAGGATCGCGGCGCCGCCCGGCTCGAACTTGTCGGCCGGAGCCTGATCGATGGTGAATCCTCGCGAGGTGTTGTGCAGGTAAAGCAGCACGCCGCAGCCTTCCTCGGCGATCATGCGCATCGACTGATCGAGAATCTCGCGGCAGCGGCAATCGGCGGCAAAGACGTCGCCGGCCGTGCAGCGCGTGTGCACGCGCACCAGCACCGCCTGCTCGCAATTAGTCCGGCCTCCGTGGCCATCTACGCCATCTCCTGCGGGACCGGCGTGGAACGCCGGGCAGTCGGGGCAAAGGTCGCCGCGCACCAGCGCAATGTGGCTTTCGCCGCCGTTCACCTGGCTCTCGTAGCCGATCATGCGGAACTCGCCGTAGCGCGTCTGGATGCGGCTTTCGCCGGCGCGAACGATGTAGCGTTCGTGGCGCAGCCGGTAGCGGATGAGCTCGGCCACGGTAAGAATGCGCAGCCCATGCTCGTGACAGAATGGGATCAAGTCGGGAATGCGCGCCATTTCGCCGTCATCGCGCATCACTTCGCAGATGACGCCGGCCGGGGTCAGCCCTGCCATACGCGCCAGATCGACGGAAGCTTCGGTCTGGCCGGCGCGCACCAGCACGCCGCCGCGCCGCGCCCGCAACGGGAAGACGTGCCCGGGCCGCACTAAATCGGCATAGGTCGTGCCCGGCGCGATGGCGACCTGGATGGTATGCGCCCGATCGGCCGCAGAGATCCCTGTCGTGACTCCCTCTCTTGCTTCAATCGTTTCCGTAAACGCCGTACCGAAGCGCGAGTTGTTCACCTGCGTCATCGGAAAGAGGCGCAGGTAATCTGCCCGCTCCTCGGTCAGCGAAAGGCAGATCAGGCCCCGCCCATAGCGAGCCATGAAATTGACCTTCTCCGGGGTGGCGAATTCGGCCGCCAGTGTCAGATCGCCTTCGTTTTCACGATCCTCATCGTCGACGACCACCACCATCTTTCCTGCGCGAATTTCGCTCAAGGCGCCGGGAACATCGGTGAAGGGGTGTTCGAAAATGCGCTGCGGCTGGGGCATGCTCAAAGCTATTCTCGCCCAACTCCTGGATTTGGGAAACAACGCGATGTCTTCTAATTGTTATCTCTTTGTCGCCGGCAGCAACAGCAGACAGCAAAAACGCCGCCCGAAGGCGGCGTTGGATTTCATGGACGAGGGGGAAAAGGGGCCTACAACGTCGATTCAATCTCAAATCCCCAGGCTTCCAGCAGCGCCTCGGGGATGTACTTGGAATTCTTGTTCCGGCGCGCCCACTCCCGAAGCCGGGTAGACCGGATGTACTGATCCGGGCTGAGCTTGAACTCCTTTACAATCTGCTCGAAGGAGGTCACAGTGGGCACGACCGGTCCAATCGGCTCCGGCTTGCCCCAATTCGGATTTCCACGACGCTTTGCCATGATTTGGTGTCCTTAGAAGTTGGATTTCTTTCGGCTGACTTTCTCGCAAACTGGAGGGGGTTCCTGTTTGGCCAAGGGGGTTACTCTCAGGTTCTATTTTAGGTATTTTCCATTCAAAAATCAATAGAAAAATGGCGCAAATCCGGTTCAATGGTAACGGTTTCATCCACAAGGCCCTGAGAGTGTAGCTATTTGATAATAATTTATTTATTGAGACTTTGGCCTTGGATGGGACCCATCTGTGCACTACCCAATATTGGCGATCCACAGAACACGGAGTAGTCGATACTACTATGACAACACCTGGCCGCACGTGGACCGCAAGCCTTACGCTCCTGGTCTGCGATGCCGCGCGCTCCGGCCACGGAGAAATGGGGTCAACGGGAAAGCTCTCCAGCGCACCCTGGAGCAGTTCTTCTACGGTACCAACGGACGTTGTTACCTGAAAGGAAATGCCGAGGGCGCCTTTCCGGTAGTTGGCGACGCCCCCGCAACTGACCTTCGTCGCCAGGTCCCGTCGAGCATGAAAGCGAATGCCGCCGATCTGCTGCGCAAGGCGTTAGCGGGTTCGACCAACATCTTCGGTTACAAAACGTCTCCCGACCGGTTCAAGACTGATTCCCTTCCGGTTGACGGCGAGGATCTGGTGGTCGACGTGGATGCCGATCTGAGCGTGAAATGACTCAGGCCTAACCGCAAGCCGGCCCGCAGCGTCCTACACTCAGAACGTTCCCGGGCTAAGATCGTTGCAGGTATAGTCCGGCGGCTTCCCCGGATCGACGGCGCGGCTTTCGTTTGGCCCGCCGCTTTTGAAGGGAGAAGGCATCATGCGCAGACTCGCCCTTCTTCTCTTGCTGACGGCGATGGCGCTGCCCGCCTCGGCCGCCAAGCGTGTCTCCGTAGCCCAGTTAGATCAGATTCTCGGAGCTTCCCTTGGCAAATCCGACGAAGCTCTGGCACAGCAGATCTCGGAACTCGAGCTGACAGAACGGCTCAGCGCTGCGTATCTTGAACGCCTGAAAGGGGAATTTCAGGGCGAGAAAACGCAGCAGGCTCTGGTCATGTTGGCCGACCAGTCGGCGTTTCTCGATCCGCCGGCATCGGAGATCCCCGCCAAGCCTGCCCCCGATGTCGCCGAACAGCGCCGCATCATGGGCTTGGTTGTCGGCTATGTGAGCAAGACGATTCCACAGTTGCCGAACTTCTTCGCCAGTCGCAGCACAACGCGCTTTGAAGACACACCCCAGATTCTGGGAACCGACAACTACATCGTTCCCTACCGGCCCCTGCATTGGGTCGGCGATTCCAACGCCACAGTGCTTTATCGCGACGGACGCGAAGTTGTAGACTCGGGAACCGGCAAGGAAGTCAAGCATGTAATGGCGCAGGGCCTCACGACTTGGGGCGTCTTCGGCCCCATTCTGAGCACGGTTCTGCTCGATGCGGCGCACAGCAAGCTCATCTGGGGTCACTGGGAGCAAGGCACGGCCGGTGTCGAGGCCGTTTTCGCGTTCGAAGTTCCCAAAGAGAAATCGAACTACGAGGTGAATTACTGTTGCGTGGCGCTGCAGGCGGCGACGGCTGTGGCGAACGTCTATCCGTTTCGCCGAATCGTCGGTTATTCCGGCGAGATGGCCGTCGATCCCGCCACCGGAACCATTCTGCGCATCGCCGTCGAGGCCGACTTGAAGCCGACTGATCCGGTCGCCAGGGCGGACATCGAAGTCGAATATGGGCCGGTTGAAATCGGGGGAAAGACCTATTACTGCCCGGCGCGAAGCATATCCAGCACAGTCGCGCAAAGCGTTCAGGTCGATCCGGTCTATCACTATGCGTTGGCAAACCAGATCCAACCGCTCAAGAAGATGCTGAACGGAGTCGCTTTCGATCGGTACCATGTCTTTCGCGGAGATATGCGCGTGCTGACCGCCGCCGAGGCGGAGCTGGCCGCGGCGTCGGCTTTGCCTGCGAAGCCGGGAGCGGAAAATACGCCGGAGTCTGCGCCTCCAGAAAGCGCAGCGTCGCCATTCGCACCGGCTCAGCCATCCTCGGCGGCCAACGAGAGCGCAGCAACACCTCCAAAAGCTGCCAGCGCCGGCGCATCCGAGACTGCTGCGACGGCGAATTCGGCTCCGAGCGAGGCGCCGGCTCCAACGCCGGCTCCCGAGCCGCCAACGGCAGAGCTCAGCGTTGCTCCGGCCACGGCTCTGCCCGTTCTTCCTGCAGACGCCAAGCCGTCCGCCGAGCCGTCAGGCTTCACGCTGCGGACCACGGCGCGGCTTGTCGATGTGAGCGTGGTGGTCGTCGACAAGAAGGGCCGGCCGATGACCGATCTCAAGCCGGGTGACTTCGAAGTCTACGACAACGGCTGCAAGCAGCAGATTCGGTTTTTCAGCCCAGCGGGTAGTGCTGCCGAACCACCTCCAGCGACACAGCCCGCAGGCCTGCCGGAACAATTCTCAAACCACGCTCCCCGGCAAGCCGCCGCGAGCCTTTCAGCCGGGAAGCCGGAAAGCGATTCGACGATTCTGCTCATCGATGCGAGCAACCTGGCCTGGGGCGACTTGAGTTACGCTCGCCAAGAGTTGCTTAGCTTCCTCAAGGCCGTTCCAGCCGGCGAGCCCGTCGGGCTTTACGTCCTGAAGAGCCACGGATTTCAGATTCTTGAGGAGCCGACCCTCGATCATGTGCAACTGGCGGCGGTGCTGGCCAAGTGGATGCCGAGCGCGCAGGATCTCGAGCAGGCGCAGGAGGA
>JASHTH010000873.1 GCA_030040655.1 Acidobacteriaceae bacterium
GAATCCTTATGGTTCGGTGTTGCGCTGGCCCGAATTGCCGGCGATGCCGGACGATTCCGAGCCCGGGGCCCCCGCAGACAGGTCTTCGTCTGCGGGGTGGCAATCGGCTCCGCGAGTTCTCACTCGCGCGGCCTATGCCGAAGTCATTCTGCGCAACGGCCAGCTCGTCGCGTGGCTGCGCCGGGGCAATCCCAACATCCTTGTCTTCCTGCCGGCCGATGAGCCGGAGCGCTCCCAAGTGGCTGCGGGGATGGCGCACTTCCTCTGCGCGCGCGGCCAGGAAAAGATGCATGCCGCCGGCCGCGAAGGCATACTCATCACCACCATCAACGGCCAGCCGGTCGCGGCGCACTTCATGGCCCGGTTTCTCATGGATGCGGGCTTTCATCCCGGCCCGCTGGGCATGCACCTGCGGCGCATCCCGCTGCCCATGTCGCCGGCGCCTCCTTCGCCGAGGGAGCTGCAATAACGCTATTGATCCTCCTCGACCCCTGGAACCCGGACGCTGGACGCTGCGCCCGCCTCAATTCTGCGCCTGCTCGAAATCGTGAATCGTCTTTCGTGTTGCGTCGTCGGCCTTGAGCCAGTCGAGCAAGCGATCGGTCACGTCGTCCGTTTGTGCCGTCGAATCGCGAGCGGGAGCAGGCAGGATTGAGGAAAGATTCTCGGACTGCTCGATCTCTTCAAACGCGGGCTGGAGAGCATCGAGAATGTTGCCGATTCCAGCCTTGCCCATGAGTTGTTGATGAGCCAGTTCCTGCGATTGGCCGCCCCACGCATCCAACTCTCTCATCTTCGCCGTGTCGTTGACGCGCCGCGCCTCGTCCATCTCCGCCCGCTTCTGCTTCAGCATCGCCGACCACTGCGGCGAGCGATAGTAAGCGATCACGATCGCCGTGCGGTCGAAGGTGCCGATTCGGACTTCCTGAGCGGGAGACCCAAGGGGATGGAATGGAACGAGGAGGAAGAAGAGGATCGCGATCGTCTTTTTCATCGCGAGAGTCCCTCCGTTCCGACCTCCACTTCGCTGATGCCAGGAAATGTAGCACCGTGGGAACGAGCGCGGATGTGACAGGCCACACATCGGCTCGATGCGATGCTTTTCCTGATTCCTGCACAACGTTCCACAGAGATTCGGCGGCGAACCCGGACCTAGAATGTCGCCATGCCCGAGGGCGACACGATCTTTCGCACGGCGCGCACGCTGACGCGGGCGCTGGTGGGTAAGCCAATCACCGCTTTCCGCTCGAACTATCCGCTGCTCACGCGATTCAACGACGATTCGCCGCTGTCCGGCCAGACCGTCGATCGCGTCGAGGCGCGCGGCAAGTGGATGCTGACCTATTTTTCCGGTGGCGGCATTCTGGCCACGCACCTGCTGATGAGCGGAAGCTGGCACATCTACCGGCCGGGCGAGCCGTGGAGGGTCGCGGCGCGGCACATGCGCATCGTGCTCGAAAACGCGGATTACCAGGCCGTAGGCTTTCACGTGCCCGTGGCGCAGATGCACACGGCGCAGTCGCTGGCTCACGACCGGCGCATTCCGCAGCCGGCCCTCGATGTGCTCCGCAGCGAGTTCGATTGCGGCGCGGCGGTGATGCGCATGATGGCTTGCGCTCGCGAAGAAGTCGGTGATGTGCTGCTGCACCAGGAAGTTCTGGCCGGCGTGGGTAACGTCTTCAAATCCGAAGTCTGCTTCGTGTACGGTGTCAATCCGTTCTGTAAAGTCGGCGCGCTCGCGCGCGAGCAAGTCGCGGATTTGATCCGCACCGCGCGGCGGCTGGTGGCAGCCAACGTGCTCGAAGATTCGGTCGACCGCATCGTGACCTATCGCGGCCGTTGGCGGCGCACCACGCATCGTTCCGATCCGGGCGAGAGCCTGTGGGTCTACGGCCGGCGCGGCGAGCCCTGCCGCCGCTGCGGCCAGCCGATCCGCAGCCGGCTGCAGGGGCCCGATGCGCGCGTCACCTTCTGGTGCCCGCAGTGCCAGCCCATGCCGGACGGGAGTGATGTCGACGGATGAAGTGCAGGACCGGCGGGCAGATTGCGAAAGGCGTGCCCATGACAGCGAAGAAGAACGCAGCCTCGACGGCCGATGCGGAAACGCAGCTTGCCGGCTTCATTGCCAAGTTCGAACCCGAGATGGCTAAATTCATCCGCTCGGTGCGTGCTGCCCTGCGCAGACGCATGCCCACAGCCCATGAACTCGTCTACGACAATTACAACTTCTTTGTGATCGGCTACTCTTCGACGGAGAGGACTTCCGACTGCATCCTTTCGCTGGCCGCGGACGCCAACGGCATTCAGCTTATGTTCTATTACGGCGCCACGCTCCCGGATCCACATGGGCTTCTTCGCGGCAGCGGCGTCCAGAACCGATCGCTGCGATTGCATCGGGCCGAGGATCTGAAAAAGCCGGAAATCGAAGCGCTGATCGCCGCGGCGATCGCTCAGGGAGAGGAACCGTTGCCGACTGAGGGCGCCGGCCGATTGATCATCAAGTCGGTTTCGCCAACCCAACGCTCAAGGCGGCGCCTGCGTCCCAAGAAGCGAACGAGGTAGTCAGTTCCCGCTCTTGCTCCCCAGCCCGAAAAGCTTCTGGAAAAAGTTGCGATTGTCGGGCGGATGGTCGCAGGTGTTGGTCGGCGCGGTGCCCTGGAGGAAGGCGGCTTCGTAACTGTCCGGGCAGGCCGCGTCGCTGAGCAAATTGCTCACTTTGTCCAGGTTCACGAGCTGAATGCCGTCCGGTGGCGTGAATTCGTGCGTATCGGAGTATTGCGGCAGATCGACGGCTTTTTTCATAAACGCCGCCCAGATGGGCTCGGCGCCGTGAGCGCCCTCGATCTTGATGTCGGTATAGTCGTCGTTTCCTACCCACACCACGCAGAGCAGGTTGGAAGTGTAGCCGGCGAACCACGAGTCGTGTTCCGTTCCGGTTTTGCCCGCGGCGGGCGCAAGGAACCCCATGTTGCGCACGCCGGCTCCGGTACCCACGCCGGTGAGCACGTCTTCCATCATGCGCGTCGTCAGATAAGCCACGCGCGGATCGAGAACCTGCCGCGAAGTGGGCGTGTAATCGGAGATGATGTCGCCCGACGGAGTGCGCACGCTGGCCACCATCCAGGGGTCGATGTGCAGGCCGTTGTTGGCGAAAACGGTATAGGCGCCGGCCATCTCGATTGGCGTGGCGTCGTACGCGCCGATAGCCACCGATGGGGTGCCGCGGGCGCTCTTGATGCCGGCCTCGCGCGCCAGTTCGGCCACGCGATCGAAGCCCACCATGGCGGCCAGGGCGATGGTGGCGTTGTTCAGCGAGCGTTGCAGCGCAAAGCGCGCCGTCACCAGTCCGTGGTACTCGCCTTCGAAGTTGCGCGGCGTGTATTCCTTGTCGCCCACTTCGTAGGTGGTCTGCTCGTCGTTGAGCATCGTCACCGGAGTGAAGAGCTTATCCTGCCCGGCCAGGGGAACGCCCTCGGCCGCCGAGGCAAACGCGGCCGCATAAACGAACGGCTTGAAGGTAGAGCCGGTGGGCCGGGCGGAGACGGCGTGATTCAGCTGCGAAGTTCCGTAACTGCGGCCGCCGTCGAGCGCGAGCACTTGCCCGGTGTGCGGATTCAGGGCTACAAGCGCCACTTGGGGGTACACATACGGCTCCATCGGCGTACCCTTCTTGTGGTGCCGCGCATGCAGCCGGTCCACCTGCTCGTCGACAATATGGATGGTCGAGTCGACCGCCTCGGTCGCCACGCGTTGCAAATCCGGGTCGAGCGTGGTGTAGATGCGCAAACCCTCGCGGTTGAAATCGCGGTCGCCGAGCTTCTGCAGCAACTGGTCGTGCACCAGGTCGACGAAGTAGGGAGCCTCGCTCTCGTCCACGCTCTGGTCGGAGAGATC
>JASHTH010000874.1 GCA_030040655.1 Acidobacteriaceae bacterium
CGGCCCGCGAAGACGGACAGGGCCTGGTGGAGTACGCGCTCCTCGTTGCCTTGGTCGCATTCGGCTCGACCATCGCACTCAAGAATCTGGGAAGCGGTCTCAGTCACGCCTTCACCAACATCAGTTCGACCCTCGCCAGCAGCCTCACCTAGCAGACCGCTGGGAGCGGAGCGTCGCTCCCGCGGTATTCCCGACAAGGTTCCATCCGCGTTCTCGATCTGGGCCTATTCTCGCGTCGACCCCTGCTTGGCGCATGAGTTGCAGATTGGGGAGTATTCGCGCGCCCCTGACCCGCTTTCCGGCCCAAAGTTGCGCGTTTTTATTTTCGCGCCATTTCCGCAACCTTCTCACCCAACAGTGTTTGCACAGAACATGAAACGGCCCGCACCTGGGGCAGCAAGAGCCAAACCCCAGAGAGGATAACGGGCCGGGCCGGAATTGGAGACGAAGCCGGCGAGGACGGAGGTCTTATGAAGAGCATGCGGAATTGGATGTTGGGTGCAGCTATCGTCGCGGGCGCGGCAGCCCTTGGAGCTGCTCCTGCCCAGGCTGCGGAGATTGGGGTTTTCGTGCGCGGACCGGTGGCATACGTTCCGCCCTGCCCTGGACCGGGATATGTCTGGATCGCCGGCTACTACGCCAACGGCTATTGGGTTCCGGGACGGTGGAACTTCGCCGGGGTACGCAGGCCGGTCGTCGTCGATCGCTTTCACCCCGGTCGCTTCGATGATCGCCGGTTCGACCGATTCCGCAGGTAGCTTCTGCCGGCTGCCTGCTCCTGAGCGGCCCCTCCGAACCGGAAGGGCCGCTTTTTTATGGCCCAAAGCAGATGTAGATACGCGAGCGACCGGAATCCATGAGTGATCAGATGTTTGATCGGTCCCTTCAACCCGGAAACCGGGAAACGGGTCAAACCTCGAGGATTCTTCTTGAAAAGACCGCAACTAAATCCACGTACGCCTGTTCAAATGATCAGAGGCCGGACCGGAGGCAAGAACCCCGAGAACCGGCGGTGCTGATCTCGATTTCCCGAGTCCGATGACAGCAGGATCGGGCAGCACAGGGAGGTTCGTCATGAAGAAATTGCGCCTGGTTCTGATTGCATTGCTCCTGTTGGTGCCCTTCGCGCTGACATCGAATGCCAACGCTCAAGTTGCGGTAGGCGTGGGGATCGGCCCAGCGATCGTGCCGGCCCAATATTATGGATACTACGGTCCCCCGGACTGTGAATGGGGCTATTACCCTTACTATCCTTACGCTTGCGCCCCCTATGGCTACTACGGGCCAGGGTGGTTTTACAACGGCATCTTCGTCGGCGTCGGCCCCTGGTACGGCTGGGGTTGGGGATGGGGACGGGGATTTGGCTATCGCGGATTCGGCTATCGTGGATTCGGATACGGATATAGGGGCGGTCTAGGCTATCGTGGCGGATTTGCCGGCCGCGCACCCTATGGCGGCTATCGCGGCGGCGTCGCGCCGAGAGGCGCCTACGGCGGCGGTGTCCATGGCGGAGCGGCGCCCAGAGCCGGCGGCGGGGCCGGAGGCGGTTTCCACGGCGGCGGCGGCGGTGGGTTCCATGGTGGCGGCGGCCATGGCGGTGGCGGTGGACACCGATAATCTAAACTAAACTGCGGCAAAAGCCCGTCTGCTTCGGCAGGCGGGCTTTTTGTTTCGGGGCCGAGTGTCGGGGCCGAGTGTCACGAATGCCGTAACGCCGCCAATTCGACGATACGATTGGCGATGCGCTCTGCGGCATCGGGGCGCGCAAGCGTCTTCGCGGCGACCGACATTGCGGCGAGCCGTTTCGGGACAACTAGCAATTCGGACAGCACGGCGAGGAGCTTGCCGGGGATGGCCATATCCGCTTCGGCGAGCATCACAGCCGCACCGGCTTTCACCATCTCCTCGGCATTGCGCCTCTGATGGTCGTCGGCCGCGGCGGCAAAGGGCACCAGCAGCGCCGGCTTGCCGGCCGCGGCAAGCTCGGCCACGGTGGAGGCCCCGCTGCGGGCCAGGACCAGATGCGCCTTAGCGAAGCACGCCGGCATATCGTCGAGAAAGGCGCGCACCTGCCATCGCGCCGGCTCGGCGCCGCTGGTGCTGTATGCGGTTTGCGTCGCCTCAAGATGGCGGACTCCGCACTGGTGCAGAATGGTCAGCTCCGCGACCGCGTCGAGCAATTCGCGGACAAGCTCCGGCATGGCCTCGTTGAAGAGCCGCGCGCCCTGTGAGCCGCCGAAGACGAGCAGGTGCGGCGGACCCGACGGAGACGGAAGCGAGAAGAACTGCGACCGGACCGGGATTCCCGTCACCTCGGCGTTGCGGAACCATCGCGCCGCCGAAGGAAAGTTGACCGCAGCGGCCTGCACGCGCTTGCCGACCAGTCGATTGGCAAAACCGGGCATGGCGTTGGGTTCGAAGGCCATGGCTGGGACTTTGGCGAGCAGCGCCGCGGCCATCGCCGGTCCGGAGGCATACCCGCCCACGCCGAAGACCACGCCGGGCCGGAACTCGCGG
>JASHTH010000875.1 GCA_030040655.1 Acidobacteriaceae bacterium
GCGCCTGGAAATGCGAGAACATTTCCCCTCCGAAAAATACTCTCTTCGCTCCCTGATCGAAAGCGTCTTCTCGGCCGTGAAACGGAAACTCTCCGCTCGCGCACCCGGCAGAACGGTTCACACTCAATCCCTTCAAGCGCTGTTGCTCGGCCTGGCCTATGACATCTACCGCTTCTGGCTGTCCCCCTGCTGAAAAACAAACAGAGAGGATGTCAACAGAGCCAGTGCAGTTCAAGAAATAGTGCGTCCTGTTGGGTGTTGCTCAAGGCCGCCGTTCCCTGCTGGTAGTATCGACTCAGCGGATTCTCTCCGGCTACAGAATCTCTGAAACTGCCAAAGCTCGTCTGACCAAAGGCACCCAACCTCGCGGCCTTATGCCATCAATTTCCATCGCGGGGCGCGGATCGTGATTTGCCAGGACACGAGCTGCAGATGTACGCTGCGGGTGGATGTAAGCGTTTTCACGATCGTCTCAATATGGAAGCTACACGTCCGCCATCAGGCCAGGCAGTCCCCGCCATGACCGACCGGAGCGTTTGCCGCTGATCGCCTCCCAACCTGCAACTGCAACCGGAATGAGCCGCTTCGACGGCTCTTCGTGGAACCTTCTGTCGAAAATCTTCTCGCCGTCTTCGCCGGATCCGCGATGGTCTTCGCCATGCCGGCAGCCATCGCACAGGGAAATGGAGAAAGCCGGCGTCCTTACTTTGGCTGACGCAGCTCCAGCGAGCAGGCGATCAATTCCAGTTTTCTCACCCAGGCCAATGACGCAGCCCAGCCCGATGTGCTCGCTGCCTCGGGGCTGGAGGACCATGGCTTCCAGCACGTCAATATCGATTCGGGCTGGCAGGGGAGCTTCGACAGCTTTGGCGGTTTAGGAAATGATGTAGCCGAAGAAAAATCGCAAAGTCGACGCGACCAAGAGGGAGCGGCAACCTTGGGCAACTCCGAACGGACACACGATTTCCTAGACTGCCCTAGGGACGGCCGATTCCCAACCGCGCGACATTTCCCAATCTCCAGGCTTTGGTCCAGTACATCCATCAGAACGGGCAAAAGGCCGGCATCCACTGGATTCCCGGCATCGAATATCCCGCCGTCGTGGCCAATTCGCCGATCCTGGGCACGCCCGATCTCATCCAGAACACCTTCGTTGTCCCGTATACCGCAGGAAATGCTCTTCAAGGAACGTCACCGTGGCGGTTCTTGGGAGCTAGCAAAGCTCTTCCGTCTATCAGCTCGGCGTTTTGGCGAGGCAAAGCACCTAGCGTTTCAGAATCTGCTCGAGGTATGCCAAGGCACGGGGATCCTGCGATTGTCCCAGCCAAAAGAATGCTTCCTTGCGGACTGCAGGATTGGAGTTGGTTTCCGCCACATGAATCAGTTGGGGCACGCTTTCATCCTTCGGCAACTGGCTAAGAGCGAACACCGCCTTTCGCTTCACGTCCGTCTCGGGGTCGTTCTGAATGGCATCCGTAATCGCCGCCGTCGCCTTTTTACCGGCCTTCTGCGCGATCCAGAAGAGCGACTGTTCGCGAACCTTGGCTTCGGGGTCGGACTTGGCCATCCGTAGCAGCTCATCTTCGGCGCCCGGATCGGAGTTTTGCGCGAAGTCGAATGCGAGTTTCGCACGAAAACCCGTGTCAGTAGTCTTGTTCTTTAGCGATTCCAGGGCAAGAAAGCCGTCATGCCCGCGCTGAACCCCGAGCCAGAAAGCTGCTTGTTCGCGAAGATGGGAGGACCCTCCAGATAACGCGATTTGCTCGAGCGAACGTGTAGCCTCGGGAGCAGCGTGAAAGCTGATCGCCAGCAGTGCGCCCTCCATGACCCTGGAAGGCTCCGATGGCTGACTGGCGAGCCGCGAGAGAAAGGCGACACTCTCTTCCGGCTTGACGCCGACAAGCCAATCGAAGCTGACTCCGCCCGCGTCGAGCCGGCAGCCGGCCACGATCGCCCGGATCTTTACGAGTTCGCCGCGTTCGAATCGCAGAAGCACGTCGATGTTTTGCGCGATGGGAGCAATGTTGCTGCGATTCACTCCATATTCGTCGTCTTCCAATCGATATTCGCCGCAACATCCGTCGTCCATCGGCGATGCATCCGACCAATTTGAACATGCAGCCAGATGCGATTGCGGCAGAGCCGGGACCTCAAATCCCATCCAGAGCCGATCGTTCGAGCGGCGAAAACGATCCACCGTTGCCGCCAGATTGTCGCTCACCTGTTCCACACTCACTTGCGTGTTGCTGATCTTTGGCTGCTGCGCGGACAGGAGAGTCGAAAACGCGCAGAGTGCGGCTGCGACGATTTGGCGATTCATGGCTACGCTCCTACTTATTGAGGATCTCCAGCATGTAGTCGGTCGCTTCCTTGTTCTGCATCAAGGCGAGCTTTCCCACGATGTCCCGTTTGGCGGCCGGGTCTTTCTCGGCTCGCGCCATGGCGACGAGATCGTGAGCGTCGTCGGCGACAAACAAGGCATCGATGACGGCTCTCTTCGACTCTTCGTCGCTGCTCTTCGCATAGATCGACAAAAGCGTCGGGACGGCGGAGCTGCCGCCGGCCGCGCCCATATTGCGAATGGCCCGGCGGCGGAGTTCGGGATCCGGTTCGTTCGAAGCGAGGGTGCCAAGCGCCTCCGCGCCCTTGTCGCCCGCGGCCACATACGCATTGATGATCCCCTCCTTGACTTCTTTGCTGGAGGTCGCCCGATAGATATCCGAAAGCTGCGAAACCGCGCCCAGCGCGCCGAGCTCCGAAACAGCGTGCCGGGCCAGCTCCGGATCGGCTTCATGCTGCGCTGCCTGCAGCAGCTTGTCTAGAGCGTCGATGATGAGATAGGAATCGAGAACTGCTTTCTTCACCTGCTCGTTGCTTGACTTGGAATAGATGTCCGCCAGCGTATTGGCTGCTTCAGAACCTCTTGCCGCCGCCATCAGGTGGATGGCCTTGATCTGCAGATTGGGATCCTTTTCGCCGCGAACGATCTGGCCGAAAAGATCCTGCGCCGGCTTGGACTCGTCCTGCGCAAGAACGAACAGCGCGCGCTCCTTCAGCCGTTCCGACTGCTGGCCTTCGATGATCTGCTGCAGAATGGGTAATGCATTCGCGTCGTTGCCCTGCATGAGGGAGTTCAAAGCGAGAAGCTTGAGATCCTCGTCCTGCTCCGATTGCGGCTGCACCGGGTCCCCACTTTTGCGGCGAATCTCGATTTCCAGCGCATTGCACTCTTTCAGCCAGTTGCTCTGAGGATAGGAGCGGCGAAGCTGGGCGCAGGTTTCCAGGGCATCGGAAGAACGCCCTTCCTTGTGCTCGACGTAGGCCTTCCAGTAGACGGCCGCATCGGCCCGATTGCCATGCTGATGGATCACCTGATCCAGCAGCGACTCGGCATCCGACCATCGGCTTTCGTTGATGGCGCGCGTAGCATCCGAGTAGAGTTGGTCCTCGCGCGCATCGGAAGCGCCCGAACTTTCCTTCGCATTTTGAAGAGCTGGCGGCGCGGCGTGTGCCATGCAAAGCGACAAGATTCCGCAGAGCGCAACTATATACACCAGTCGATGGATTCTCATTTTGAGCTATGCTCCTTTCCGGGAGAACTCAGACTTCGGTTGTTGGCTTGAAACTCGCGCGCGCAGAACGCGGATCTGAAAGAGCAGCGAGTCGGTACTCATCTCTTTTTCCAGGCGCGCGATCTCCGCGTCGCTCAAGGGGCCAGGCGAGTTTGCAACTTCCAGCAGCACTCGTTCGAGATGATCGAGGGCCGCGGACAACAGCGGGTCGCCGGCGCCGGCGAGCGTCTGGCGATAGAGCCGATTATCCGCCAGCAGTTGCCGAGCTTCTGCCTGGAGCAGGAGGCCCGCCGCTTCCTCGCCGGAGACTGCGTGATTCAGTTGCACCAGCAGCCGCTCGGAACGATCCAGGTGATCGTCAAGGATAAACAGGACGACGCGCTCCTTTTCCGCCTGCGGCGTAACCGCCTGCGACGGGCGCGTATGCGTGCGCTCCCAGATTCTGCCTGCGAGGAATGTCGCGATCAGCAACAGCAGGCATGCGCCGGCAAATGCCAGCCGAGGCACGAAGAAGAAGCGATGCTGTGGTTTCGACGGGTAGGGCAGCAGCGGTTGTTGAATCGACTGCCAGATTCGCCTTCCATATCCCGGCTCACGGGCCGGCGGCTCCGGACCGTGAACCGCGAGCGCATTGGAAATCTCGTCGTAGTCCTGTTCGCAACGGCCGCAGATGCGAAGATGGGTCTCGACTACGATCCGGTTCGCATCTTCCGAGAAGTAGTGCTCGATCAGTTCTTCTTCAGTCAAGTGCCTCATGACTTCACCCACAGCGGCGCCAAGGACCGGCGCAGTTTTTGCACAGCGCGAAATACAGCCTGTTTCGCGGAACTTTGAGACATATCGAGCGCTGCCGCAATTTCTTCCGTAGAGCGGCCTTCAAGATGCCGCAGCACAAAGGCGAGCCGCTCGGTGGGACTCATCTTCTCCATCGCTGCGTGCCGGCGAGCTTCGATCTCCCGGTCGAGCAGGAGCCGGTCGGGCCCGGCCGCAGGGTCTGTAAGCTGAATTCCTGGCCGCCCATCGTCGTATTCTTCGACAACGGGTATTGAGGCTTCAGCCTTGCGTTTGTCCAGAGTTTTCAATGCGCTGTTCATCGCGATCCGATAAATCCAGGTTCGAAAGCTGGAACGGGCATGAAAGTCAGCCAAGCTACGATAGCCCCGCAGAAAGGTTTCCTGGACGACCTCGTCTGAATCAGCCTCGCTCTCAGTGATGCGGAACGCGACGCGAAACACACTTTCACTGTGGCGCTCGACGAGGAGACCATAAGCGTCTTTGTCCCCGGCCAGAACAGCCCGGATGAGCGCGTGGTCGTCATTCCCCATTCGCGTATTGGATCGGATCAGGCTCGCACGGTTAGGCGGAATCTTCAGTCTAAATCTGAAGATGGTACGCCGATTGTGGCCAAACCGGCTGGTGGCGGCACTTGCCGCTCGGTCTTTCAGTCCACTCGTAGAGCTACAACGATTCGGCAGACTTCTCGCTCCGGCTCGACGTCGCCCGTTCAGGCGCATGGCGTGGCTCGGCAAAGGCCCGAAAACTCCAAACAGATAACGGCCACGCGACACGACCAAAAATAGCCGGGTCTGTTCGAAACGCAGCGGGCAATTGCCGCACCATTTCATTGGTCGGTGGCGATGTTGAGCGAGTCTCATTTTTCAATTGACAAGCCCGAATCCATCGGTCACCATCGGGTCCTCTGAATCCCCCGCCCGCCGGGAAGTCGAAATCCCTGAACGAGGCTGCTCGCATGAGCCAAAGCCCTTTGAGAATCCTGTCGATCACTGGACTCGCCGGTGCGGCGGTCTGCGTTGCGTCCTGTGGGTCGAACTCACCCGCGACGATGACCCATTCGCCCGCAAGTCCGGCAACTGCGAGCAACCAGGTCGCGGCCGGCCCTACGGTTGGTGCGTGGTGGGATGTGGACCGCAAGGGTCTCCGGGTGATTTACGGCGTTTTGGGAGCGGCGCAGCAGGGTCCGCCGACCTACGACGACGGAAGATTTGCCGGTGCGGCCATTTGCATGCGGAAGAGCATTGCGCTGCTGGTGACACCTTCCGGAGCAATCGATTTAGCCGATTTACCACAAGGGCGCCCTGCCGCAGTTTCGGCCAGCGGCATTGCTAACGCAACCATTGTCTTCAGCCCGTCGTGCGCATCTTCGGTTGCCTTCAGGCCCGGGAGTTCCAAAGCGCTCCTCATGCAGGGATTGCTCTCAGTCCCGAAGATCAGCAATGTCACGCTGCCGGCTGGCGTCTCGGCCACGGCAGTTTCCGATGCGGGCGCGATTCTCGTGGCCATCCCTGGAACTGAAGGCTCCGCTGCCATCCAGGCGCTCGCCAACCCAAGCAGCACCGCTCAGCAGGTTACAGTTCTTTCTCGGTTCGGCGGCATGGCCTTTCTGCCCGGCGCCGATTCGGCGGTGCTGGCCGACGCGGCAGCGAATACGCTGCTCGAAGCATCCCACGTCACCGGCAATTTGAGCCTGGCGCAGGTCGCAGGCGAGGGCGATGGAGTTGTCAATCCGGTGGCGGTCGCGGCTTCCGCAGACGGCCGTTGGGTTGCCGTCGTCAATGGCAAAGGATCGGGCGTTCTTCGACTGGATCTGACAGGCCAGACGGCTCCGCAGCGCGCGATCTGTCACTGCTCGCCCACAAGGCTCGAGCCGCTTGCAGGAAACTTCGCATTCCGACTCACGGAGCCAAGCTCGGGAACGGTGTGGGCATTCGATAGCAGTGAAGCGACTCCGAGAATCGTCTTCCTTCCCTCCGAGCAAGCCTCCGCATCAGCGCAAGGAGCACGGCCATGAGACGCGCATGGACAGCGTGCCTTCTTGCGGTCTCTCTTCCGGCGGCCGTTCCTGCAAGCGCGCAGAAGCCGACCACAACCACGGCACTTGCCAGCAGCAGCAACACGCTGCAGCTCCCCGGCAGCCTCTCCTTAACTGCCACAGTAACGCCGGCGGCCGACTCGCCCGGTATGCCCTCTGGGGAGATCCAATTTTTCTATAACGGATCCAACTCGATTGGAACCGCTCCGCTCAACGCGTTGCCGGCAACCGAAAGCTTCTTGTCCAGTCCGATTTCGGCGAACCTCGGGCTCGATCCCTTCGGGCTGTTTACTCTTTCTTCAGCCGCGTCAAAAGATTCCGTGGTGGGCGTGCTCGACTATCTGCAGGGAGGCGCCGTAACCGCGGTCACCTATGAACCGGAACTCACCATCTACTCCGGCCAGGGCGCCAATCTCTTTCAGACCTCCACGGTCTACTCAATGTCCAATAGCGGCATTACGTCGAACAATCCCGGCGTCGATGCCTTCGCGACGGCCGACTTTCATCACAACGGCTTGACCGACGTATTGATTCACGGATATGTCACGAGCGGCCCAGCTCCCGTGTTTGAATACTATGTTTTGCCGGGCGTCTCCGGCGGGAGCTTCAATCAAACGAACAGCGTCACCAGCGCCGACAATTCCGGAATCACTTGCACCAGTTGTTTCGCAACGGAAGTCATTGCGATCGACGATTTCAACGGGGACGGTTATCCCGACGTAGCTTATGCGGCCACGGCGTCGGGTTCGAATGGACTGATCGGAGTGGCCTTGAACGGCGGTGCAGCCGCGCCGGCGAACTTCACATCGTTCAAGACGGCTCCTGCCGTTCCCCAGAACGGCGGTGTTTCTTTTCAGCCGCAGGCCATTGCTTCGGGCCACTTCACTTCGAGCGGCCACGCCGATCTGGTGGTTTCAGGGTCCTTTGTGTCGACCGTGTCGACCGGATACTTGGCGCTCTTCCCCGGCAACGGCGATGGCACGGTTGCCAATCCGGTGACTTTTCAGACGGCCGGCAAGCCGGTTGCGATTGCGACCGGCGACTTTCGCCAGAACGGAATGACCGATGTTGCGGTGGTCAATGTTCCGTTCACCGGCGGTTCGGCGAGCGTTCAAGTATTCTTCGGCAATGGCTCCGGCAGCCTTGCTGTCTCCTCAACGGTTACCTATTGTTCATCGACTCCGGGGACGGCTGCGGAGACCCCGGCCTCTCTCCTTGTCCAGGACTTCAACAACGACGGCTTTCCTGACATTCTCGCCACGGGCAGCGCCGGCACATTGTGCCTGCTGCTCAACGATGGAACCGGGCACTTCGCCAAAGCGACTGCCATTGGAACATCGCCGGGCGTGGCATCAATCACCGCGACCGGCGACTTCAATGGAGATGGCTTGGCGGACATTGCCGAGATCACCAAATCGCCGGAAGGCGCCAACACGGTTTCTACCGCATTGGAGCTGCTCAATTCGGCTTCATCTCAAGCCGTCCTCGCCACCGCGCCCCACACGATTCCCGCCGGTACGGACACGCTGACGGCGACATTCCCGTCGGATGCGAATTTCACCGCGAGCACCTCGATAGGAATTCAAGTCACGGTCACGCAGACCACGCCAACGCTGACCTGGCCCGCGCCGGCGGCAATCGAATATGGCGTTCCTCTCGGCGCTGCGCAGCTCGACGCGTCGGCGAACATTCCCGGCACGTTCACCTATGCTCCTGCTGCGGGCACGGTTCTGCCTCCGGGTATGAACCAGGTGAAGGCGACTTTCGCTCCGACCGACAGCTTCGACGATTCGAGCGCATCGGCGACGCAGACGATCACGGTCACCGCGCCGACGCTGACCGGCATCTCGCCCTCCAGCGCTAAGCTGGGCGCCGCGAAGACGACCATTACGGTTAGCGGGCAGGGCTTTGTGCAAGGCGCCGAAGTCGAATGGAACGGAACAGCTCTTGCCACGACGTGGGTGAGCCTGAATGAGCTGACAGCGATAGCGCCGGCGTCGTTGCTTACGAGCCAAGGGACGGCGAAGATCACGGTTGCAGACCCGGACAAGGTCGCCGTTGCGGGCTTCGAAACATTCACAATCATTGCGCAGGACGCGGTGGCCAACGCCAGCGCCAAGGCGACTGTGGAAGCCGGCCAGGATGCTTCGCTGACCTTGACCGTCAGTCCCTATCCCGTTTCCATTACAGCCACCTTAACGCTGAGCTTCACGCCGGAACCGCCCATTACCGTTGTCGACCCGACGGTATTGTTTTCCAACAACACGACCACCGACGTAATTCAGATTCCCGCCAACAGCAGCGCTGCCATTCCGCCGATCGATTTTGCTACGGGCTCGACTGCGGGCGCTATCACCATAACGGTGAAGCTGAACGCGGGTGGCGCCGACGTGACCCCTGCGAGCCTTGCGCCTGTCGTCGTTACGGTTCCAGCCGCGCCTCCGGTCATCACTTCGGCAACCCTGTCTCAGAGTGGAACGGCATTCACCGTTTCGATCCTCGGGCTATCCTCGACGCGCGATATGACGCAGGCGACTTTCCACTTCACGCCCGCTGCCGGGCAAACCTTGACGACGACCGATCTGACCGTCGATCTTTCGTCGGCGTTCTCCGCCTGGTATCAATCGGCGAGTTCCGATCCCTACGGCACGACGTTTCTTTACACCCAACCCTTCACGCTGAGCTCCGATGCGAACAGCGTAGCCAGTGTCTCGGTCACGCTCACGAACTCGCAGGGCGACTCGCAACCCTCCACCGCGCAATGAAGCCGGCACGAAAGAGGCAAAAATGACAAGCTTGAGAACAATGTATCGAAGATCGGCGATTGCAGCCTGCTGCGTCCTCGTTGCTATCCTGTGTCCTCCTGGCTGGACGCATGCGCAAAGCCCGGCTCCGCAGCTTGTCATTACCATCCTTGACGGCGAAGGCGCGCTGAACGACATTCGCCAACGCACGGCACGCGAACCCATCGTGCAAGTGGAAGATGAAAACCATCGGCCTATCGCCGGCGCGGCGGTGCTGTTCACGCTGCCCGGATCGGGCCCAGGCGGATCGTTTGCCGATGGTGCGCAAACCTTCTCGACGGTGACCGACAGCGCGGGCCGCGCGGTGGCGCATGGCCTGCAGCCGAACAGCATTTCCGGCAATTACAGCATTCAAGTGAAGGTCAGCTATAACGGTTCTACCGCCGAGACCACCATCCATCAACAAAACGTCATGAACGAGTCGTCGGCGCCGCAGCACGCGGCCCATGGCCTGAGAACTACATTGATTGTGGCCGGGGCAGCCGCAGTGGGCGCGGTCGTGGCCATTCTCGAGACGAGGGGCGGCAGCAGCGCCACCACCATCACGGCAGGACCTCCCACCGTAGGAGCCCCGAGCGCGACTGCCGGCATCCGCATCCCCCTGCGTCGCCACAGCCGATGACATCGACCAGGCGAATCCCGATGCTGCCTTCACTCATCTCCGTGGGTCTCGGGCGACATGGGATGGTTCTCGTCGCCTTCTTCCTGCTCTTCGCCGGACTTCCAAAGCGGCTCGCGTCGCAAAGCTCGAACTCCGC
>JASHTH010000876.1 GCA_030040655.1 Acidobacteriaceae bacterium
CCGGGCAGGCTCTCTCTTTCGGGACTGTAGCGGAAATTGTAGCGAGTCCCCACTTAGATAGGCTTAGATAGGCCGGGTCTGAGTCGAGCAAGGGTACGAGTAACTAAGTGCATCTAAGTGGCGCTAACACCTATGGCTATTCTTTGGGAGCAGAGGGTCGGGGGTTCGAATCCCTCCGCCCCGACCATTAGAACCTGCAATATAAAGCATTCAAGCCAACCGATCGTACTTCAATTTTCCTTCATTCGCATAGTTTTTGGGCAGATACAGGAATCGGGATAACGCAGGATTCGGCCCAAGTTCCACACCATCTAAAACGCGGTGTTGTGACAACCTATAGCGAGGGAGTTCACGAAATGTTAAACACAGTTCAGAGCCAAGATTTGCCGAGGCGAGCGTTGGTTAATCTCACCGCAGTTAAGAACAACTTGCCGGAAAAGATGGTGAACCAACCAAGCCTCTATGAAATGTTCGATAAGGCATTGGATCAGCTTGAACAGGCTGATGTAGATGTGAGCGAATGGCGTAGATCGGGCCAGGATGGACCGCTACACGCCTTGGAATTCAAAGCGAAAATCTCCGCCATTCTGATGTACTTCGACATTGAACAAAAGCAAACTCAAATCGGATTCCACCAATAGATTTCATTGAAGCGACGGTATGGAATCGAGCACGGTTACCGCTGCCTGCTTCATTTTGTGATCCGAGTGCGCGTAACGATCAATTATTTTGTTGTCAACATGACCCACAATGGCCCGCACCATTGCCGCCGTCGCACCGGCTTGCAGAATTGTGCTGATGAATCCGTGGCGCATGTCATGCCAACGTAGCTTGTGAATCTTGCCTTCAGGATCGGGGACACATCCCTTGCAATCGGAATCCTCGCAGGAAGCCTTGTGCTGCCCCTCCTGGGTGTTCCGCGCCGCTTCCTTCGATGATTCCCATGCGGATCGCCGTGAACCGATTGGCTTGTTGGGATTCACGCTGTAGGGCATGACGCGGCCCCCCCGTAGACATGCTTGGTCCCGATCAACCCGTACCGCTCCGAAGGAAACAGGTAATGGGATGGCTTGCGCTTCGGGAACTGCTCTGCCCATTCGTTCAACGCTTGCAAAGCAGCCTGCGCCTCCGGCGATACCCAACCGGCAATTGCTTGGATCTCCCGCACCGGTGAACGCTGAATCGACGAACTGATCGCTGGGTATCTCCGCACCGTGGCGATCCGTTTGGTCGAACTTGCTATTGAAGCTCAGCGAACTCGGCCGTCGCCCTTTGCAGAATGGTTGAGTCGCTGTCTGCGCCCTTCCAAGGGCCGAGAAATGCCCGATAAGCATCTTCGCTCTTAGCCTTTTGGCCAGTCAGATCGTACGCGCGGGCAAGACCAAGTTGCGCGAGCGCGCAGGCGGGATCGGAAGGCGCGTAGTTGCGCAGCAAGGTGATCCTGCGAAACTCTTCGACTGCATCTGCAGCGTGCCCGGCCTTCAAGAATGCATTGGCTCGCACCAGCATGACGTCGGTACTTCCGCGATCATACGGAATCGCCGGCCCGAGCATCCGGATTGCGGCTTCCGGATCTCCGTGGTTTAGACTGGCCAGCGCATGCACGGCCGGCGCCCAAACGAACCGGACCATCTCGTCATCGGGACGCTGGTTGGCGAGGTTGTCAATCAATGATTCGGCCTGATGTTCCGCTCCGGCGCGAGCCAGTGCGAACGCTGCTGGCTCGATCGTGTCGGACATCTGTGAAAGTTTCAGTGCGTTCCTGGCACTATCAATCGCATCCGATGGTTTCTCGAGATAAGACTCATAAACGGCCCGCAGCGCCCAGGCAAACGAAGCGTTGTCTTTGAGGCCGAGTTTTTGCGCCATCCCGACAGCCTGGTCATAGAGCCTTTGTGCCTCACGCAGCCGTCCGCGCGAGGCAGCCAGCGCGGCATCGCGATAGAGAAGATTCAGGTTCCCGCTGGGCGTGGAACGGATCTGGGCATCTTCCCGGTTGCGAGTTGCTTCGTCTCCTTCGGCAAGCGCGATGTTCGACAGGGCCAGATGCAGACCCGAGCTGTCGGGATTATGCTTCAGCCCCTCCGCGATTTCTGCCTTCGCCTCCGCGATGCGTTCGAGGCCTAAGTACGCGTTGGCCGCCTCCATGATGTTGCCGGGATTGTCGCTGTTGAGGCGCAGCGCCTTGAGTGCATGCCCGAGCGCTTTGTCATATCGCCCCAGGCCGTTGTATTCGGTGGCGAGGTTGACTTCGGGAACCCAATCGCGCGGATACTGACGGGCGTAGGTCTCATAAGTCAGGATGAGCTTGTCGATTTGTCCAATTAAAAGGTAGTAGTGCGCGGTGATGTAAAGCCGCTCCCGTTCAGTGACGCGATCGGTCAAGGCCATCGCCTTCTTCTCATGTTCCTCCGCGAGAGGCAGTTGCTCGAGGTTCAAATAAACCGCGCCCAGGCTCGCATGGGCGAGGGCAAAGTTGGGGTCGAGCTCGATGGCACGCTGAAAAAATGGAACGGAGTCGTAATCGCTCTCCCGGCGCTTTTCCATTCCAAGCGTGTAAGCCTGCAGGGCTTCGAGCGACGGCGTCGTGACCTGCTCGAGCGGCTTGCCGAACTGCTGGATGGAAGCCAGCGACTCGCCAAGTTTCTTGCGCGCCTGATCGGCGGCCTTGCCGAGGGCGGTCAAAACCTGATCCCGGGCGGAAACCTGCACTCTTTCCTCGGCCAATAAGTCGCCTGAGCCGGCGTTCAAGACTTCGAGCGTGAGCAGATACTGATTTTCCAACGGCGAGATCGAGCCGGTCAGCATCGCCTTGGTTCCGCTACGCAGGCAAATCTCGCGGCCGACCTCGGGAGTGATGCGCGAATCCGCCGGCTTGCTCATCAGGCCGAGGACCTGCCGGATCCTGTCATCGGACACGACGTTCAAATAAGGCGATTGTCCGAGATCGACAGAGACCGCGCGTCGCAGCGTCCCATCGAAGAGTGGATCTCCTGTCGTGTTCGAGAACTCTGTAATCAGGATGGAATCTCTCTCTGTCAGCGATGGACGATTTACGCTGCGAATCAGCAGCCACACCCCGGCGGGAATCACGATAACAAGGAGCGCGGAAACCAGAACCCATCTGGGAATGCGGCCTTCTTTCGGAGCAGGAGAGGCGGGCGGCGCAGCTTTTGCTCGGACAGGGTCTTCCAGTTCTTCCACCGGACCGATAAACCGGTATCCACGGCGAGGAATGGTCTCAATATAGAGTGGAGATTGCGCATCGTCACTCAGAACGGTTCGGATTTGCCGGATGCAGTAGTTGAGTCCTTGCTCGAAGTCGACAAAGGTCTGGTCTCCCCATAGCTCGCGGCGCAGTTCCTCCCGGGTTACGGTTTCCCCGCGCCGGGCGACCAAGGCAGTGAGTACCTTGAAGGGCTGAGGTTGGATGCGCACGAGGATTCCCGACTTGCGCAACTGCTGCTCTTCGCGATCGATCTCGAAGGGCCCGAAGCGCAGAACGGCGCGGGAAGAGGACGGCGAGCTCATCTCATTCAACTTTCGCTGTCAGGGTGGACATATTATACGTCGAAGGATTTGTTCAATGGACTCCTGATCCTCCTCATCTCTCCATGCAATTCCTTTGCAATCTGACGGATATCTCCTCAGATCGGCTTCAGCCAATCCTCATTTGCGGTTAAACCGCAGCCGACATACGATCGCGGCATTTCCACTCGGGAGGGCCGCCATGCAGTGCAGAAACTGCGGAATCGAGCTCGTTGCCGGCGCCGCATACTGCTCCAGTTGTGGCAAGCCGGTCCTCGAGCTTAAGGCGGCTTCTGACACAGCGGTGGCCCTCGCCTCGGGAATGCAAGCCAACGTTGCGGCGGCGCTTTGCTACCTTGCAGGTTTCATCTCTGCAGCCGTCTTTTTGACCCTGGAACCCTACCGGCACAATCCTTTCGTCCGGTATCACGCTTTTCAGGCGATTTTCCTGAGCGTCGCGTGGATTCTGCTGCACTTCGCCCTTTCGGGTTTGATCGCAATTGTGCCCTGGACGGCGTGGCGGCTGATTGCAACCGCATCGTCGCTCGTTTCCCTGGCGGCGGTGACTGCCTCAATTCTGCTCATTTACAAAGCTTGGGGGCATAAGCGGTTCAAGCTTCCACTGATTGGGGATCTCGCGGAGAAATGGACTTCAGACACAGCTTGAGGCTGAGGGAGGAAAACGAATCCCATGAAAACCCGGCGCAAAACACTCTTCGCGGTTGTGGTCTTTGCCCTCAGCGCGGTTTCTGTCCTGGGACAGCCACAGGATGTTCCTGGCAGCCAGGATCATCCTCTGATTTCGCGATATCCGGGCTCGATCATCGACGACTATTCCTCGAAGGCGTATGACGAATACCAACTGCCGCTCGGAGCGATGCAGTCGGGATCGACGCCGAAGACGCAGCGCCTTGAAGGCAAGGTTACGCGCATCCATTACACAATGCCCATGGGTCGCTCCACGCTGGAGGTCCTGCGCAACTACCAGGACGCGCTGCAGCGAGCCGGATTTCAGGCCATGTTTTCCTGCGCGCTCGCGCAGTGCGGAACCGGCTCGATCGAAGGCCAGACCGGCTGGTGCGGCGGATGTTCCGCAAGGCATATCAGCGCCAAGCTGCCACGGTCCGAGGGCGACGTCTATTTGAGTCTCCACGTTGAGCAGGACAACGAAAACGTCCCTGCCTGGGCTGAGGTTGTCATCGTGGAGATGAAGCCCATGGACTCCGGCCTCATCGCTGTCAGCGCCGAGGGCCTTGCCGCCGACATTACACGCACCGGGCATGCATCCGTCTATGGGATCTACTTCGATACCGGCAAGGCGGATGTGAAGCCGGAATCTGCGGCAACGCTCAAGGAAATAGCAAGACTTCTGCAAGCGGACCTGCGACTGAAGTTATACGTTGTCGGTCACACCGACAACCTGGGAAGCTTCGCGCCGAATCAGGAGTTATCTCAACATCGTGCCGACGCGGTTCTTGTTGCACTTACATCGCGATACGGAGTTGCTTCCGCGCGGCTTCATGCAATCGGCGTGGGTCCGGTTGCCCCCGTCGCTTCGAACGATACCGAAGACGGACGCGCGAAGAATCGCCGCGTAGAGCTGGTGAAACAGTAAGGGAGAGACCGATGAAAACACGCAATGTGGTCTTCGCGATCCTTGCTGTGCTTGCCGCTGTCCCGGCTTGCGGTCAGGATCGAGACGCGATGTCCCGCTGGGCCGAAGAATCGGGCAAAACGCTGGTTCGTTTCCTGCCCAACGCGTCCCAATGGAATATGACCGTCGATCCCGATCCTTTGTTCAGCGGCCCGGCGAACGAAACCTACGA
>JASHTH010000877.1 GCA_030040655.1 Acidobacteriaceae bacterium
CTGACGCTGACCGAGTCGGGATTCGACAAGTTGCCCGAAGAGCGGCGCGACAAGGCGTTCCGCGGCAACGAGGGCGGCTGGGCGCAGCAGATGGAGAACATTCGCAGCTATGTCGAGAAGAGTTCGTAGCCGCGCGCTCCCGGCTCATGCCGCGCTGTTTGCGGCGCTGGGGCACCCGGCCCGGCTGGCGCTGGTGACCAAGCTCAGCGGCGGTGAGCCGTGCTCCATCTCAAGGCTCACCATGGGCACGCGGCTCACGCGCCAGGCGGTGACGAAGCACTTGCGCGTGCTGGAGCGAGCCGGAATCGTACGCTCGAAGCACGCCGGCCGGGAGAAGCTCTTTGAATACGAAGCCGCGCCGCTCGTCGAGTTGCGAAGCTATCTCGATCGCGTGTCGGCACAATGGGACCAAACGCTGGCGCGGCTGAAGTCGTTTGTCGAGGAGTGAGCGCGAACTCCGGATCGATTTTGGATTTCCTTGTTCTTTTCGCAAAAGGAGAACGAAACGCAGATCCTTGGCCATCGTCCGTCCGCCGGCAGGGACGGACTCCGCTGAGGATGGCAGTCTATCGGTTTTTCATCGACTTCCGTGGACCTGGGGAAGATGACTCAGGGTGAGGGGATCGGCGCGGATTCTGCAGCGATCAGGCGCAGGATCTCGAGGGCGGCGTCGGCAGCGTCTCCGCGCCTGCCGGCGTAGCATGTCGCCCCGGCCACGGCCCGCTCGAATTGCTCCACCATTTGCGGCGAAGCGGCCAGCTCGTGCGGCGTGTTTTGGAGCAAAGCCAGGACGGCCAGGCTCTGCGCCATCGGCAACACCCTCCAGCTCTGGCCGGCTTTATAGTCGAGCAGGAAAATCCAGCCCAGGGGCGCGGGGCCGTCGCCGACCGGAGCGTTCAATTCGCCGGCCAGCACCGGAACCTGCTCGGCGCCGCCGTTGCGCAGCAGCAGCGGCCGGGGATAGGGATGGACGAGCCCATCGCCATCGATCAGCGCATATTCATCCGAGAAGTAGGTCGCTCCGCGCCGCAACAGTTCGGCTACCGCCGAGGATTTCCCCGAATGCGTCGCGCCCGGCAGCAGCAACACCCGCCCGTTGCACAACACTGTGCCGGCGTGGACGGCTCGCCGGGCCGACAACCGTTGGACTATCGCTTCGTCGATGGCATGGACGATTTCGGGGGCCAGGCCGATGGGCTGCGGCGCCGACGCGGCTTGGTGGCCATCCACCGACAACTGGAAGGCTTTTCCGGCTCGAGTGACGCGCAGAGCGATGTTGGGATCGGCGCCGATTGGACCCGATCTCGGGAGGGTGGGAAAGATGCACCGGTCGAGGACGGCGAAGGATTCGGCGCAATCCGCTGTCGCCTCGATGTGACAGTCGAATGCGTGGACCTCGAAGGAGAAGGTCTCTTCCACATGAGTTTCCTGGGCACGCAGCGATCTCTGCGGAGTGCTCAATGGGAGCCGGAGCCGGCCGAATCGATGCGGTCTATGTTGGAGAGTTTAGCAGTCTTATTTGCAAGGGACGGCGGTTGCGCAAGGTTTCGTGGAACCTGCCAACGCCGCGTGAGCCCGCTGATCGGCGATCGTAAGCGAGACAACAAGCGGAATGGCTGCCGCGCTCAATCCCGCGATCAAGCGGCGCCGAGTCGGCGAGGGCAATTCCTCCGATGTCGTCACCAGGTTCTTTTCGCGCAGTTGCGTCACCGCCTCCTGCGCCAGCTCGTCGGTGACATGCGGGTCGTAATTGCGGCGCATTTCTTCGGCTATGCCGGCAACAGTTATTGGCCTGCGGCAGGCATCCCATGCCGCACCGGCGGCGGCATTCAAGGCATATACCGTCTCGTTCTTCGCATCCGTGAAGATTCTCGATCCATCGGGGAGCTGATTTACGATGAGGCCGTCTAGATTTTCACGCTCTACTTGCATTTTTCCCACACTTTCTTGCCCAACAGCCGCCGATTAGAAACAGTTATGTCGGTTTCATTCAAGGTGCTTCATTGCATCCATGCAGGCAAGGTTTCCTTCGTAATCGCGGACGCGATTCCAGTAATCCACATCCGCTTTGGCCGTTCCCAACTGGTTTACGGCGAGAGATTCACGAATCGGAACCCGGAGCTAGAGCGGGATCTTTTTCGGCGGCAGAGGCGGTGGCGGAGGAGGCGGCGGAAGAACAATCGGCAGTTTTGGCGGGGTAGGGCTGGAACCTTTCCCCGACCCGGCGCTGAGTGCGTATGCCCGCTGATCCGCCAACGTTAACGAAACCACCAGTGGCAGCGCGGCTGCAGCGCCCAGGCGGCCAAGCATTTGGCGGCGCGTGGTCTGCGAAGTCCTGACGAGCTTCTTCTCCTCGAGCTCGAAGATTGCTTGCTCGGCCAGCTCTTCAGAGGTATTGGCATCGAAGGAACGCCGCATGTGCATGGTCACGCCGGCAAGCGTGGTCGGCTCGTTGCACGCTTCCCATGCCGCTCCGGCCGCAGCATTCAGGGCATACACGGTCTCGGTGGAAGGATCGAGAATGACCCTGGAACCATCGGGAAGTTTATTTACGACCAAGGCATTAGGATTCGTGCATTCTACTTGCATAATCCATCTCTTTCTAAATCTACTTAAGGCATCTGGCCGAGGATATTAGCTATACACTGACCCTTACGATGCATTGTGCGGCAACATGAACCGTTTGTGACAGAACTTTCGGCGGAGTCAGGCTGTTTTTGGTAATCTCAGGGCCTTAAATTTGGTAACCATCCGAGTGGACCAGTATTTGAGGATCCTGACCCACAGCGGCTAAGGTCCTGTCGCGGCCGGCGAGCTTTTTCTCATCGGTCGAGCCGAGCCTCAGGAGATTGGCACTTGCGACAAAGGAGCCGGTTCCCGCATCCTTAACTCGATGAGTACACAAAAAGCGACATTCGCGGCCGGCTGCTTCTGGGGAGTTGAAGCAGCTTTCGGGGCCATTCCGGGCGTGAAGAGCACGGCCGTCGGATACGAGGGCGGCGCGCTCGAGCGACCAAGTTACCAGGATGTTTGCACCGACCAGACCGGCCATGCCGAGGTCGTCGAACTGGAGTTCGAGCCCACGGAAGTGAGCTACGAACAGCTCCTGGATGCGTTCTTCCACCTTCACGACCCGACGACGCTGAACCGCCAGGGGCCAGACTGGGGGACACAATACCGCTCTGCCATCTTTTTCCATTCCCCGGAGCAGGAAGCGCAGGCGCGCGCCAAGATCGAACAACTCGCGACGGAGGGCCGTTTCCGGCCGAAGAGAATCGTCACCAAGGTCGAGCCGGCGCAGACCTTCTGGCGCGCCGAAGAGTATCACCAGCGCTATCTGGAAAAACGCGGCCTCTCCACCTGCCATATTTAACGGCCGGCAGGACGCAACCGAGCGAGGGGCAGAACGCATATTCAGCCGGCGCCGATCGCTCCCGGCTCAGCTTTGACGCCCGCTTGAGGTCACGATCGCCTCTCGGCTGTTAACGGCTCGCAGTCGCCGATCCGCTTGGCTTGGGCTCAATGAACTTCTTTTTCAGTGAGGGCAGCGATTCGTCCGGCTTGGCCGCGCCAGGTTCGTCCATCCAGAGACAAACGATCCACCACACCAGCACCACGAGATACAACGCGTTGTTGGCATTCGTGAATTTGTCTCCGAGCCCGAGAAGGCGGTCGTAGTCCTGCCGGGACTTGATCGACGCGTGCTTGGCGATGATCTCCAGAGCTCCGGCGAAGGCCAGGCGCGCCATCGCCGCGGTGGATAGGCCGATCACGATGCGCTGCGTGTGCGTACGCCATCCGGCCTTGAATTGACGGCCGAAAAGCAAGACCAGGATGCCCAGTTCCACAGTCAACACGCCGAGCAACAGTTCGCCTTTTTGCGCCGCCAGTTGCATCGACAGCAGCACCCCAAGACGGGTGTGGACATTCAGCGTCTTCCACGCCGGCC
>JASHTH010000878.1 GCA_030040655.1 Acidobacteriaceae bacterium
CCATGGGTGAGTGATGTCGTGGGAAATGCCGAGGGGGATCGATGTTTGGGAAGTGGGTCAACGGTCGCCGCATGGGCCAAGCGCTGTCAATCATCGGCGCCGATTCGCTTTTGCGGCGTGGAAGCGCCGCGTGATGCAGTGAAAACAGGAGGGGACGGGTCCCCTGGGAGGGTGCGGAAAAACGGTGAAGCGGAGACGAATTGCGCTACAAAGCATCGCACAGGGGCTGAAGCCCGCGCTAATTTTTGCGGCACTTTCGGCACGACTGAAGAAGTCGCGCCCTGTTACACAGCCACTTCGCGGAGAGTTTTTTCCGCATCCTGCTGGGGCAGTTTAGGAGATCGAGTGTCCGTTCGGGCGTTGCCCAAGGTCGCCGCTTCTTGTTGGTCCCACCCCAACGACGAACGCCTGTCGTTCGGGACCCCGGTTGGTCGCGTCGACCTTGCGATCTTTCTTCGGCAACATCCTTTCCTAAACCGCCATAGTTTGGTGTGTGGTCGAGCGTAAAGCAACACCGGAAGACTGGACCAGCTAAGGGCTGGGTGCTTCCGGAGGCGCGGGCCAACCGCCGAAAGCACTCCTCATTCACAACGAAAACTCTTCGCGTCCTCGGTGTCTCCGCTTCCGCTGTATTGGGCGTGTTTGGGATAGGCGCAGAGCGGACGGCTGCGGCCCGGAAAGGCCTTTCCGGTAGCGATCACCAAGTCCGGCGCCGTGCCTTTTTCCACCCAGTTCACCACCGCGCTTAACATGTCGAAATGGTCGAGAGACTGCCCGCCGCCGCAATGGGCCATCCCGGGAACGAGAAAGAAGCGGCTCCATGCGGCGACCTTGTCGGCGCCGCCGTTGGCCGCCGCCAGCGATTTGTAGTAGTCGAGCGTATCGAGCGGCGAAAACCAGGGATCGCTGTCGCCGTGGAAGAAGATAAGTTTGCCGCCGCTGCCTGAGAACGTGGACAGATTGGTGGATGCCGGCTCGACGAGCGGATCGGAGGCGTGAAGCGCCGCCTGGTCGACATCGAGTTCGGTCGCGGTGGTATAGGGACCGAAGATGCCGTTGGGGCCCAGCGCCAGCAGACCGGGCACGAAGCCCTTCATCGCGATGCCCGCGTCGTAGAGAAAGCCGGGGTACACCTGCGTGCCGTACGCGTTTTTCGGTCCGGCGAATGCCTTCTTGATGGCCGCGATCTTTTCGGGCGCGATGCATCCCTCGCTCCCACCCGGTTTGCAAGCCAATTCTGCGGGGTCGAAATCGCAACCGAGCGGATCGAAGATCATCCCGTCGGCCACGCCATCTTTAGCGTCGCAACGCTTCATCAGCGCATCCATGAAGAGCTTACGATCGTCGTCGGTGAGGAACTTTTCAATCTGCGGCTTGCCCGACGCATCCTTGGGAGACGCCTGGTTGTAGGCCACGGGGATCCACTGGGCGATGGCAAGATTGGAGAACCCGGTGCGCATCGCCGGATCGC
Source organism: Acidobacteriaceae bacterium (assembly GCA_030040655.1). Taxonomy (GTDB): domain Bacteria; phylum Acidobacteriota; class Terriglobia; order Terriglobales; family Acidobacteriaceae; genus Telmatobacter. Next base: position 1,472 of record JASHTH010000878.1, read on the forward strand.
CGGAAACAATGCCGTTGAAGACCGTAGGAAAGCGCTGGGAAAGGATCATTCCTTCGCGTCCGCCGGTCGAGCAGCCGACGAAATAGGAGTGCGCCGCCGGCTTGGCGTAGTAACTCGCGATAATCTGTTTTGCCACGTAGGCGACTTCGGCGTTGGCCTGATAGGCAAAGTCGAGATAGGCCTGCTGGTCGCGCATAAACGAGAAGTCGAAGGGACCGGTCTTGGCCTTGTGACCCGTGTCGGTGCTGGCCACCGCGAAGCCGCGCGCCAAGGCCGTCAGGTCGCCCGTATACGAGCCGCCCGCGGGATAAGCCACCACGCCATTGCCGCCGCCTCCGCCCTGCATCATGAAGCCGCCGTTCCAGGCTTGCTTCTCGGGCAGAGCCACCGCGAAGCCGATGCCGAATTCCTCGCCATCCACGCCCTTGCGGCGATGCATCATGCCGTCGACGCGGCAGTGCGCCGGCAAAGGCCCGATGGCGGGAGCGCCCGGGAACGGCCCCGGAATCGTCGTTCCCGCCGGCACGGACGCGGCCTTCGCGATTTCCACGCCGTCGATTTTGAGATTGGCGAGGTCGGCGCAGGAGCCAGCCGGCTGAGCCTTCGCAGCCACGAACGGCGAGCAGAGTGTTGCCGCGATGAGCAAGGACCTTGATTGCATCATGAGGGCGCCTTCTTTCTTTTTGAGCAGCGACCGCCTTCCTTGCGCTGTCAGCGCGGCCGGGAACCGGTGCTACCGGCAGCCAGCCTGAAAGCAAAGATTCTTGTTGAAAAACGGCAGAACGTGGTTCTGGAATCGGTCGGCGACGGCGCTGGTGTGCGTGCCGTGGTAGATTTCGAAGCTGTTCGCGATGCCGTACTTGTCGAGGACGCCGTGCAGCTTTTCGGTGTCGGCGCGCAGACCATCCTGATCGCCGACATCGATGGCGATGGCGCGGTACTGGCGCAGATTGCCAATGTACTGATCGATGAACGCTAGCGGAGCGTTGGCCGCCCACTTGGCGAGGATGTCGGGCTGCATCACGCCGTCTTTGAAGGGCAGGTCGAGATAGAGCGGGGGGTTCTTCGGATCGGGCGACCAGGCCGCCGCCGAAGCAAGCTGAGCGCGGGCGAAGAATTGCAGCTTGGCCGAATCCTCGGGGGCTTTCACCGCCTCCAGAGCTTTCTCGATCTCAGGGTTGACGGGGCCGGCGGGCCGCGCCGACAAGCAGCACGGGCTCATAATGTACAGGCTGCCGAAGAGCTCGGCATGCTTCATGCCGATGCGCGCGGCTCCGTAGCCGCCCATCGAGTGACCGACCAGGCCGCGGCTCAAGCGGTTGGGAAGCGTGCGGTAGTGCGCGTCGATGTAGGCGACAACATCGTGAGCGATATAGTTCTCAAAGTCGCCGGTGGTGACGGAACTCGAATACATCGACCCGTTGTGCACGGTCTTGGAGTCGGGCAGGACGACGATCATCTCTTTCGCGCCCTGCGCGAAGGCGCCTTCGATGGTTTGCGGCACGTGGATCTCGTGGGTCCACTGCTCGGCGCCGATGGAGTAGCCGTGGAGCGCATACACCACCGGATATCGGCGGTGTTTTTCCTTCGCGTAGCTGGGCGGCAGAAAGACAAAAACATCGCGGTCGACAGCGTTGCCCTCGAGGTTGCCTTCGAGGAATTTGCCGTGAATTTTGATGTGGTCGACGGTGACGGGCTTGGCGCCGGGAACGACAGGAGGCAATTCAGTCTGCACTTGCGCCAGAAGAGGAGCGCATAAGAAAACGCTTACCCACATCGTTGGGGTTTTGAGAATTCTTCTCACCATGCCGGATGCTTTCTTGTTGGAACCACCAACTATATACCGGGCCATTCGCAGTAACAAGGGCAATGAATCGCTTTGGGGGCGTCCGCGTAATTGTTATGACGGCGAACCGCCGGGGAACAGGTTGCCCTACGGTTCTTGCGATAACCCTCTCGAGAGCTTCGACGTTGCGAATTCGCCGCGTCGCTCAGGCCGCTCACTCGTCTGAACGCAGGCACAATGAAAGGAGCAGGACCATGCGTCCGCGCAAGACGAAATCGCACGAGCCTCTCCATGCGCAGGATTTGCGCAGATGGATGCCCGAAAGAATGACACCAAGATGCGTCTCCCTAGTTATCGCCGCGTTGTGCTTCGTTCAGGGTCGCTCGCACAATGCGACTATTACCGGCACGTGATCTTCAACAATAGGGCAGTTTAGGAAATCGTGTGCCCGTTCGGACGTTGCCCAACGTCGCCGCTCCTTCTACCCCAGCGACGAAGACCTGTCGCTGGGGACCCCGGCCTTCAGGTCGCGTCAATTCAGCGATTGCGGCTTCGGATACAGAATCTCCTAAAACGGTATAGGGCAGGCTTTCGAGTGCGTCTGCCGCGAAATGCGCGGCAAACTTCGCTTCGTCGGAGATGCAGCGGGATTGCGCCGGCTCTCCGGGGGCTTGCCATCGGTTTATTGTTCTCTACCCAGAGTTCCGCTTCGCTTCAGCCTGGGCTATTTTCCGCGCTTCCTCCGGGAGCGTGGTCAGGCAGTTGTGGTTTTCCTATCTTTTTGTGAACGCCCTCACGCATGGCCGCTCAAGATGACAGGCTGTTATTCTCTGTTGAACTTGCTTCCCGAGGGAAAACGGAAAGGCGCGACGCGCTCGATCGGGTCATTGTTCGTGCAAGGCGGTCTTCGGATCCATGGCCGCTGCCCGCTGCGCGGGCAGCCATGAGGCGAGCAGCGAGATGGCCAGGAAGAGCGCAAAGGTGGCCGCGAAGGTGGG
>JASHTH010000121.1 GCA_030040655.1 Acidobacteriaceae bacterium
GATCGTCGGCATCCCGCTCGCGTACTTCGCTTCGCGCCAGCTCAAGTCAATGCTCTATCAACTGTCGCCGTTCGATCCGGCAAGCTTCGCGCTGGCGATTGCCGCGATGCTTGCGGTGTCGGCGGCTGCGGCATTCGTGCCGGCCAGACGCGCGGCATCGATTGAGCCGATGCAGGCGTTGCGGACGGAGTGAACGAGGGACCAGGGATTGAGGGACTGATGGATTAGGGATCAGGGATCAAGGAACAGAGATCAAGGAACGGGAAATGAACCGATAGCTGATGGCTGAAAGCCGACAGCTATAGCAAAACCAGAGATGCTGTGTACCGAAGACAAGACACTCGAGTCGCCGCGAGCACAAGGAGCGGCGACCCTGCAAGACAGAGAATAGGCCACGCCTCCTCTGGTTTTGCCGTAACAGCTAGAAGCTAACGACCGGCAAGGAGTCACCCCATGTTGTGGCAAGACATTCCATACGCGCTGCGGCAGTTGCGCAAGTCGCCGGGGTTTGCGTTGACGGCGATCGTCACGCTGGCGCTGGGGATCGGCGCCAACACGGCGATCTTTACGTTTGTGCAGGGAATCCTGCTGTGCTCGCTACCGGTTTCCGATCCCTCGCACCTCTATCGCATCGGCGATACGGACGATTGCTGCGTCGATGGCGGCTTCCAAAACGACAACGGCGACTTCGCCATCTTTTCCTACGATCTCTATTTGCAGTTGCGCAACGCGGCGCCGGAGTTCGAGCAACTGGCGGCGGTGCAGGCGGGACAGAACCATGAGTACGTGCGCCGCGGCGAAGCCGAGCCAATGAATCTGCGCATCGAGTACGTGACCGGGAATTTTTTCTCGACGCTGGGGATCGGCCCTTACATGGGGCGCGTGTTTTCTGACGCAGACGATAATCCGGGCGCGGCGCCTGCGGTTGTCATCAGCTATGCCTCGTGGCAAAGCGATTTTGGCGGCGATCCTTCCCTCGTCGGGTCCACGGTCTTTATCCGAACGCATCCATTCACCGTGGCCGGTGTTGCCCCAGCAGGGTTCTTCGGCGACCGTGTCACCGATCGGCCGCCCGCAGTTTGGATTCCCATGAATGACGAGCCGCTGATCGAAGGCAACAACACGATTCTCCACAACGAGGACCAAAACTGGCTCTATCCCATCGGCCGGCTGCGCGACGGAGTGAACATTGCCGCGCTCGAGCAGAAGCTTTCCGCGACGCTGCGCCAGTTTTTGAACTCGCGTCCGGTCTATGTGGAATACAACGCGCAGTCGGAAATTCCCAAGCAGCACGTGGTGCTGGCCAAGGCCGGCGGAGGCATCCAGAACCTGCAGAAGGAGACCGGGCAAGGAATCTGGATGCTGATGATTCTCTCTACGATTGTGCTGCTGATCGCCTGCGCCAACATCGCCAACCTGCTGCTGGCGCGGGCCACGTCGCGTCGGGCCGATGTGGCGGTGCGCATGGCGATGGGCGCGACTCGGGGCCGCGTGGTGCAGCAGATGCTCACCGAAAGCCTGATTCTTGCCTGCCTGGGCGGTCTTGCCGGCCTGCTCGTGGCCTATGCCGGCTCGCGCACCATCCTGGCGCTCGCCTTTCCTGACGCAGTGAATGTCCCCATCCAGGCCAGCCCATCGCTACCGGTGTTGGGGTTTGCATTTCTCGTTTCCCTGGTGACCGGCGTCCTCTTCGGCATTGCTCCGTCATGGATGTCGTCGCACTCGCAGCCGGCCGACGTGCTGCGCGGCACGAGCCGCGGGGCGGTGCGCGACCGCTCGTCGCTGCCCCAGAAATCGCTGGTCGCATTTCAGGCGGCGCTCTCGATCGTCTTGCTGGCCGGCGCCATTCTCATGACCAAGTCGCTCGGCAACCTCGAGCACCAGAACCTCGGCATCGAGACGGCCAACCGCTACGTGGTTCATTTCGACCCCCCCGGGGCGGGGTACACGCTGCCGCGGCTGCCGGCGCTGTATCGCCAGATCGAGGACCGATTCTCGTCGTTGCCCGGGGTATCGCATGTCGCGCTGGCTCTCTACAGCCCGCTGGAGGGGAACAACTGGAGCAACGGAGTCTTCATTCCTGGCCGGCCGCTGCCCAAACCAAACGACGAGAGCTGGTCCACTTGGGACCGCGTGAGCCCCGGCTTTCTCGATGCCGTCGGCGTTCCCATTCTGCGTGGGCGCAATCTCACCGCGCAGGACACGGCGACATCGCAGAAAGTGGCGATCGTGAACCAGTCGTTCGTCAAGCGCTTCTTCCCCAACGAAGATCCGATCGGCAAACACTTCGGAGACAACGGCCCGGACTACGCCGGGGCCTTTGAGATCGTCGGCGTTTTCCCCGATTTCAAGATGAACGACGTGCGCAGCCCCGCGCATCGGTTGTACCTACGGCCGATGACGCAGGAGTTTACCGGATACAAGCACAAGGAGGATCAGACCGGCGAGGAGCGGTCGATGGTTGCCGAATCGATCATCCTCAGCTTCAGCCATCCGCAGGAGGACGCAGAACATCTGGTGCGGCGCACGCTGCACGGCATCGATCCCAACCTGACCATCACGCGCATGAGCAGCTATGGCGACCAGGTGGCCCGCAACTTTGAGGAAGACCGTCTGCTGGCGCGGCTGACAGGCTTGTTCGGCATTCTCGCACTCGTGCTGGCGTCGATCGGGCTCTATGGTGTGATGTCGTATCTCGTAGCGAGGCGCACTGGTGAGATCGGCATTCGCATGGCGCTGGGTGCGACGCGCGCCGGCGTAATCGGCATGATTCTGCGCAGCGCGATGTGGCAGATCGCGGCAGGTCTGGCGATCGGAATTCCCGCGGCGCTATATGCCGGACACCTGATGGCAAGCCAGCTCTTCGGCGTGGGCAGTTACGATCCGGTAGCCATGACGGGAGCGACGGTGGTGCTGGCAGCCTGCGCGGCGCTGGCGGGCTTCATTCCTGCGCGGCGCGCGGCGAGCGTGGAACCGATGCAGGCGCTGCGGACGGAATAGCGCCCAGCGGGACAAAGGGAGTAAGGGGCTAAGGGAATAGGGGACTAAGGGACTAAGAGACTAAGAGACTGAGGGACTGAGGAACTGAGGAACTAGGGATTAAGAAGCAGGGAACAGGGATTTCAGATCTTTCGAGGTGCTGAGAGCTGAAAGCTGAGAGCTAAAAGCTGAAACCTGAGAGCTCGGCTCTGATCACTGACCACTGTTCACTGTCCACTGCGAACTGAAAGGTGGCCGGGATGCACTGGAACGATCTTCGCTACGCGATGAGACAGCTGAGCCGCGCGCCGGGATTTGCCGTCGCAGCGGCGCTGACGCTGGCGCTGGGGCTGGGCGCAAGCTCGGCGATCTTTTGCCTGATCGACGGCTTGTGGCTGCATCCCATGAACGTGCCGCAATCTGGCCGACTGGTGCGGATTTTCGCGACGACGCCGCAGGATCAGAATGGCTTGTTCAACTATTCCGAATACCAGGCCTTCGCGCAGCGCGCCACGGCGTTTCACCGGGGCAATGCTGGCGTGGTGGCGATCGGGGGCCGCGGAAGTCTGCTGGCGCGGCCCGACGGCACCTCGACACTACTGCTCGTCAACGTTGTTTCCAGCAACTTCTTCGATGTGCTCGGCGTGCGGCCGCTGATGGGACGCATTTTCACCGCGAACGATGCGGCCCAATTGCGCATCCATCCGGGCGTGGTGCTGGGCTATCGCTGCTGGCAGCGGACTTTCGGCGGCGATCCCGGTATAGTGGGCCGGCAGATTCCTCTGCGCCATGGCGAACACGGCATCAACCAGGTGAACGTTTGGGGCGTGCTGCCGCCGGCGTTTCGCGATGTCGATCCCAACAGCGATCGCGACCTTTGGATGCCTGCCGAAACCTGGGCGGCAACGGTGAGCGAAGGCGAACTCACGTCCAAGGGTTTTCGCTGGTTCTATCTGTTGGGGCGGCTCGCTCCTGGAGCAACGGTGACCGAGGCGAACCAGCAGATGGCGACGATCGCCGGGGCGCTGGCCGCGGCTGATCCCGCAAACAACAAGAATCGGGGCGCGCGAGTGATCAGCGATTTTGCGTACCGCATGCAAAACGCAGGCACCACCGGCGAGGTGCTCTTCGCCATCGTGGGCTGCGTGGTGCTGCTGGGCACACTGAACCTGGCGCAGTTGCTCTTTGCGCGCGCCCTGTCGCGTGCGCCGGAAGTCGCGCTGCGCATTTCTCTCGGCGCGCGACGCGTGGCCGTGGCGCGCCAGCTACTTGTCGAGAATCTGCTGCTGGGCGTGCTGGGGTTGGTTGCGGGCCTGGCGCTGGCGGCGACAATTGCGGCACTGCTGCCGCGCCTGCTGGCTTTGGGGCCGGCGATGCTCGTCCCCTTGGGGCCGCCCGCGCACTTCGCGCTCGACTGGCGCATCTTCTTCTTCGCAACCGCGCTCGCAGCAGTCACCATGATCCTGCTGGCTCTGGTGCCGTTGAGCCAGGTGGCGCGGCCGGAGCTGTTGCCGGCGCTGCAGACGAGCTCAGGGACGAGAACCGAAGCGAGAACGCCCTTTTTGCGCCGCGCGGCAATCTGGCTGCAGCTTGCAGTGTCGTTTGCGCTGCTGGTATCGACCGGTGCGATGGTGCGCAGCTTTCTCAACACGCGCACGCAGGACATCGGCCTGACGCGCAATCAGGTGTTGGTCGCCTTTACACAGGATCCCGACGCTCCGATGCGTCACGAGGTGCTGGAGAAACTGCGCGCCATGCCCGGAGTGGTGAACGCGGCCTATGCCATTCGCTGCCCCCTTATGCCGTCGGAGGGCGGTATCGCCACGAAGGTGCTGTTGCCGAGTCACCCTGAGATGCACGATCCGGTCGAGATCAAGTACAACGCGGTGAGCCCGAACTTTCTGGAGCTGACGGGCACGCGGGTGGTGCGCGGCCGCGGATTCGCGCCCGAAGACGACCGGAACGGACCGCCGGTGGTGCTGATCGATCAGGCGATGGCGGAAAAATACTGGCCCGGCAAGGATCCGATTGGGCAGCTGGTGCGGATGCCGGGGTTCGGCAATGGAATCGACAAAGGCGCTGCGCTCGAGGCGCGCATCGTCGGCGTGACGGAGAACGCCCCCATCAACGACATCGGCGAGATTCCCGAGCCATATATGTACCTGCCCTTCCATCTTCAGCAGATGGGCGAAGTCACCTTCGTCCTGCAGACGGGGCAGAACGCGATGTCGATGGCGCAGGAGGCGCGCCAGACGCTGATTCACATCCATCCACTGCTCGACCCGATGTTCGTCACGTCGCTGCCGGAGCTGATCCGCGCTTCTTCCGGAAGCTATCAGATGATGGCCGAATTGGTGAGCGTGCTGGGATTCATTGGGCTGGCGCTGACCGTGGTGGGGCTGTACGGGTTCCTCGCGTTTCGTGTGGCGCGGCGCCGGCGCGAGATCGGCATCCGCATGGCGTTGGGGGCTTCGCGCGAAGCCACGGCATGGCTGGTGGTGCGCGAGACCGCGTGGCTGGCCGCGGCGGGCCTCGCTCTTGGAGTGGTGCTTTCATTCGGCGCGGCGCGGATCGAATCGTCGATGCTATTCGGAGTGCGGCCGCTCGATGCGCTATCCGTTGTCGCCGCGCTCTCGATTCTGATGGCGGCCGTGGCTGCGGCGACCTGGGTGCCTGCGCGGCGTGCGGCGTCGGTGGATCCGATACAGGCGTTGCGGACGGAATAGGGAACGAGGGAGCAAGGGACTAAGGGACTAAGGGACTGAGGGACTCAGGGACTGAGGAAGAAAGATCAGGGATCGGAGAACAGAGATCGGAAATATCGAGAATGGCCGCGCGTCGATCGATGATCTCTGAACACTGATCAACGATCTCTGTGAACGGTGTACCACGAACTGCGAACTGTTAGCTGCCAGCTGTCAACTGTTGGCCAGGAGCTAAGATACGATGCTTTTGCAAGACATCCGCTACGCGCTGCGGCAGTTGGTGAGGTCGCCGGGGTTTGCTCTCACGGCCGTCATCACGCTGGCGCTGGGCATCGGCGCCAACACGGCGATCTTCACGCTGGTTCAGGGCATCCTGTTGCGCACGCTGCCGGTAGCAGATCCGGCGCAGCTCTACCGCGTCGGAGATACCGACGACTGTTGTGTAAACGGCGGGTTCGTGGGCGAGAATGGCGACTTCGACATCTTCTCCTTCGATCTCTACCAGCATCTGAAGAATTCCGCGCCGGAGTTCGAGCAGCTTGCCGCCGTGATGGCGGGCCAGTGGTCGTGGAGCGTTCGCCAAGGAAACAATCTTCCCAAATCGCTGCGCGGCGAATTCGTCTCGGGAAACTACTTCACCACCCTGGGCCTGGGGCCGTGGGTCGGACGTGTCTTCACCGACGCCGACGATCAGCCGTCGTCCGCGCCGATGACAGTGGTGAGCTATCGCGCCTGGCAAACGGAGTTCGGCGCCAATCCGTCGATCGTCGGCTCGACCGTCTACATCCAAAGCAAGCCGTACACGGTCATCGGCGTGGCGCCGCCGGGATTCTTCGGCGACCGCGTCACTGATACGCCGCCGGACTTCTGGATGCCGCTCCAGACCGAGCCGTACGTTCGCGGCGACAGTTCCATCTTGCACCATCCCGATTCGCATTGGCTCTATCCCATCGGGCGCGTGCATCCCGGCACCAATATCGGCGTGCTGCAGGCCAAGCTTTCGGTGGCCTTGCGCAACTGGCTTTCCGGGCGGGCGGCCTACACGGGAAATGGGGGCAAGGCGATCATTCCCAAGCAACACGTCGTCGTTGTTCCCGGCGGAGGCGGCATTCAAAGCCTGCAGCAGGAGAATGGAACCGGATTGAAGATGCTGATGATCCTTTCCACGGTGGTGTTGCTGATTGCCTGCGCCAACATCGCCAATCTGCTGCTGGCCCGCAGCACGTCGCGGCGGGCCGACGTAGCGGTCCGCGTTGCCATGGGCGCCAGCCATGTTCGGCTCATCCGGCAAATCCTAACCGAGAGCGTGCTATTGAGCTGCATCGGCGGTTTTGTGGGACTCGCGGTGGCTTATGGCGGATCGCACACGATCCTCGCTCTCGCCTTTCCGGACGCGCGCAACATGCCCGTCTCCGCAACGCCTTCGCTCGCAGTGTTGGGCTTCGCGTTTGTGGTCTCGCTGGTTACGGGAGCCCTGTTCGGAACGGCGCCCGCGTGGCTCTCGTCGCGCGCGCAGCCGGCCGAGGTGCTGCGCGGCTCCACGCGCACCACGCGCGACCGTTCCACGCTGCCGCAAAAGGCGCTGGTCGTCTTTCAGGCTGCGCTGTCGCTGGTGCTGCTGGCCGGAGCGATCCTGATGACCAAGTCGCTGGCCAACCTCGAGCACCAGAACTTCGGCGTAGAAACAGCCAACCGCTACGTGCTGCACATCGATCCGGCCGGCGCGGGTTATGCGGTGGAACGTCTGCCGGTCCTTTATCGCGAGATGGAGAGCCGATTCTTCACGCTGCCCGGCGTCACCAGCATCGGGATGGCGATGTACAGCCCGCTCGAGGGCGACAATTGGGGCGAGTGTGTCATCCAGCAGGGCCATCCCGCGCCGGGTCCGAACGACAAGTGCGGATCGACGTGGGATCACGTAAGCTCCGGATTCCTCGATTCCATCGGCGTCCCGATTGTGCTCGGCCGCGGCATTACTCAGGCCGATACGGCGACATCGCCGATGGTTGCGGTGGTGAACCAGACATTTGCGAAGCGATTCTTCCCCAAGGCCAATCCGATCGGGCAGCACTTCGGCATCGACGATCCGCAGTTTTCGGGCAGTTTCGAGATCGTGGGCGTCTTCCGCGACTTCAAGATGAACAATCCGCGGGACGACGTGCGGCCCGTCTTTCTTCGCCCCGTCACGCAGTTGTTGACGTACAAGGATGCGACCTCGAATGCATCGGCGATCGTGGCGACCATGAATACCATCGAGCACCAGTCGATGTACATGCAGGCGGTGGTGCTCGACTTTGCGCATCCGCCCACGGACGTCGAGTCGCTGATCCGCCACACGATGGCCGATATCGATCCGAACCTCACCGTCATGGATCTGCGCAGCTTTTCCAATCAGGTGGCGGGCAACTTCAACGAAGACCGGCTGATTGCGCGGTTGACGAGTCTCTTCGGCATTCTGGCGCTGATTCTGGCTACGGTAGGGCTTTACGGCGTGACCGCGTATTTTGCTGCGCGGCGCACCGGCGAGATCGGAATTCGCATGGCGCTGGGTGCGACGCGATCGAGTGTTGTGACGATGGTGTTGCGCACGGCGCTGTGGCAGATCCTCTTTGGCCTCGCCATCGGCATTCCCACGGCGTTGTTTGCAGGTCATCTGATGGCGAACCAGCTTTATGGTGTGGGGTCCTACGATCCGATGGCGCTGGCGGGAGCCACGGCTGTGTTAGCGCTCTGCGCGGCGCTGGCGGGGTTCCTTCCGGCGCGGCGGGCCGCTTCAATCGAGCCGATGCAGGCGTTGAGGACGGAATAGACGAGGGACCGAGAGACTAAGGGAATAAGGACTGCGAGATTGATTGACTGTGGAAGAGAGATCAGAGGACAGAGAACTGATAGCTGATGGCTGATTGCTAGCAGCTAGGAGCTAGGAGCCAACACACCATGCTCGGACAAGACATTCGCTACGCGATGCGGCAACTACGCCGCTCGCCGGGATTTGCGCTCACGGTGGTGATCACGCTGGCGCTCGGCATCGGCGCCAATGCGGCCGTCTTCGCGCTCTTCGACCAGGTGTTGCTGCGCATGCTGCCCGTGGAAAAGCCCAAGCAGCTGGTGCGATTCGATTGGCACGGCAGTTTCTCCGGCTCGTCGAGCAGCTTTGGCGGCGACTTCGGGAACTACTTCTCGTATCCCATGTACAAGGACCTGCGAGACCGGAACCAGGTGTTCAGCGGGATGCTGGCCGCCATGCGCACCGGCGTCGGCGTCTCCTGGCGTAACCAGGCGGAGAGCGAAGATACCGAGATCGTAAGTGGTAACTACTTCGAAGTGCTCGGACTCCAGCCCGCGCTGGGCCGGCTGTTCACGGCCGCCGACGATACGGCAAAGGACGCCAATCCGGTTGTTGTCCTCGGTTATGACTATTGGAGAGCGCATTTTGCGGCAGATCGCGGGGTGGTGGGACAAAGCGCCCTGATCAACGGGCATCCGTTCACCATCGTCGGCGTTGCGCCGCAGAACTTCCATACTGCGATTGGCGGATACCACCCCGCAGTATTCCTTCCCATCAGCATGAGCGACATCGCCATGCCGTGGATGGTGCCGCGGAAGAATTTCACCAATCGCCGGTCGCTGTGGCTTACTCTTGTGGCGCGGCTCAAACCAGGCGTGTCAATCGCACAGGCCGAAGCCAGCCTAGCGCCGCTGTGGCACTCGCTGCGCGGGGAGGAGCTGCCGCTTTTCAAGTCGGC
>JASHTH010000879.1 GCA_030040655.1 Acidobacteriaceae bacterium
TTGGTGCCGCAATTACAGAAATAAACGCCGATTTTCATTGCCTCTCCTAAGCGGCCGGCCTGCCGAAGTCCTCGAGCCGTCGCACCACCGCCTCGACCACGCGGGGAACGGCAGCGCGGACGGGCTCGGTGAGCTCTTCACTGAAGGTTGCAACGTCTCCGGCCTCGATTGCCCAAATGCGGATCTCGCGCGGCAGCGAAAGCCCCAACGACTTGCCCAGCTCCAACGCGCCCATGAGGCTTGCATCGTGCGTGGAACAGGTGTTTCGAGTCTTCCTGAGATCGGAAGGCGCAAGACAGTAGACCGTCCCCGGTTGCCCGCCCTCGCTGACGATCGCGTCGACAAGGATGGCGTGCTCGAATCCTTCCAGAGCCTCCATCAAGCGCAGGCCGCCGGCGCAGAGCTCGCGGATCACCGTGTCCCTCTCCGCCGGATACTGCCGTGCCAGAGCACGCGCCACCTTGATTCCAACGCTGTCGTCGCTAAGCACCGGGTTGCCCATTCCAATTACGACGGTCCTCATCTGGCCCTTCGTCAGTCGCGGCGGAGAGATCTTACGATTTCTCCTTGCGGGTTGCGGATGTTTACTAAGAGCGACATATCGCCGGGCAATGAATGCGTGGCACAGGAAAGGCAGGGATCGTAGAGCCGGAAAGCCATTTCCACGCGATTCAAAAGCCCTTCCTCGATCACCGTATGGCCGTGGATCAGCTTTTCGGCAACCCTTTTGATCGACATCGAGATCGCTGCATAATTATTGGTGGTGCCGACCACCAGGTTGACGCGCCTGAGAATCGCATTTTCGTCCGTCACGTAGTGGTGAGTCAGGGTGCCGCGCGGCGCCTCGACGCACCCGATGCCTTCGCCCGCGATGCGCTGCGGTATATTTCGAACCTGCGGAGCCGTTATCTCCGCGTCTGTGGCCAATTCCTTCATCCGCTCGGCTGCGTAGAGTAATTCGATGAGCCGGGCCCAGTGCGTAGCCAGTCGATGGTGAACGGGTTGAAATCGGCCTTCGATTTTTTTGCTTCCGAACGTGTGGTAGAAACGCTCGAATTGTTCCTGCGCGCGGGGTGTGGTCAATCCGTCGCAGACATTCAGGCGCGCCAGCGGCGTGGCGGTGTAGACGCCGCTTTCCATGCCGTCGGTAAATCCTTTCCAGCCGAGCTCTTTGAGATAGGGAATCTTGAGATAGGTCCACGGTTCGACGCGCTCCGCGATATGGCTGGCGTACTCGGACGGGTGATACTTCAGGAACTCGCGGCCGTCCGGATCGACCACTCGAATCTTGCCGTCGTAGAAATTCAGCCGGTTGTTTTCGTCGACCGTCCCCATCGAGTATGTCCGGTGGTGGTAGACGTCGGAAGTTACGAGGTCAAGATAGGCCGAGTTACCCAGAACCAGCTTGTCGAATAACTCCAGTGTAAACAGAGCAAACTCGACGTTTTTCTCCGCTATGGCTTGGATTTCCCTTCTATCCTCTTCCGAGATGGACTTGCTCCACCCACCCGGGACACCGGCGGTGGGATGAATGGCGCGTCCGCCCAGCTTTTCGATGACGGAGTGATTCCTCGCCCGGCATTCGATCACCTGCTTGCCGGTTTCCAGTCCCACCTTCTTGACAACGCCGAGAAGGTTCCTTTCCGCGGGCGGAGCATCGGGTCCCAAAATAAAGTCCGGCCCGCCGAGCGCGTAAAAATGCGTGGTATGGTCGGTCACGAAGAACGCCATGTAAAAGAGTTCCCGGACTTTTTTCGCGGCGCTCGGGGGTTCCGCGGCAAACAGGTTGTCCAGGGCCTTCACCGCGGCCATGTGATGAGCCTCCGGACAGACTCCGCAGATGCGATTGGTGATATCGGGCATCTCCTCGGCGCGCCGACCGACACAGAATTGCTCGAAGCCGCGGAGTTCCGGAACCTGGAAGTACGTATTGGCTACGTTCCCATGCTCGTCGAGAAAGATTTCAATGATTCCGTGCCCTTCCAACCGGGTAATGGGATTGATGCTGATCCGTTTCATTCCGTTCTCCCACCGAGGATCGAACCCGCCGCGCCGTACTTCAAGTAAGTGCCTGCCGGATCGGGAATCGAGTCGAGCATGGCATCCACCCGCTCCCCCAATTGCTCCGGGGCCATGCCTTTCAAGTCCCCTATATCGAGAATCGACCCTAGCGCGGACACCATTTTGGCCGCCTGATCGGTCACTCCTGCGGGCGGCCCATAACAACCTGTACAAGGCATGTTGACTTTGGGACACAACGCGGTGCAGCCATCCCGCGTTGCAATCCCCATGCAAAGGATTCCTTGCTCGAGCAGGCAGATCTTAGGATCGGGATCGATTTCATATTTGCGATGGAAGGTGTTGACGGCCTTGTCTCTCTTGACTCGCGTGCATTCGTCGCACACCGTGGATGTACCGGCCCCGATGACGCTTCCTCTCGGCGGCAACGGGCAGCCCTTCAGCATGGCTTCCATGACGTTCCAGATCTGCCGCGACTCCGGCGGACACCCGGGCATGAAGTAATCCACTTCGACGACCTCCTTGAGCGCCTTCACGCGGTCGTAGAACCGGGGCAGGTGGAGGGTTCCCTCCGGCACCTGCGTCGTTGTGTGAGGAATTACTTTGCCCGGGTTGTCGATGGTTGGTCCCGACAGATAAATCGTATTGAAGTGGTCGTCTTTCGCGGCGAAGTTACTCAGGCTGGGTATGCCTCCTTGCCAGGCGCAGGCGCCGTACGCCACCAGAAGCTGAGACTTTCGCCGCAGCAGGTGCGCCATCTCCTCGTTCTCTTCGGTGCGGATGGCGCCGTTGAAAAACGTGATGGCGAGACTGCCGTCTTCCATCTTTTCCACGTCTTTCTTTTTGGTATCGAGAAGACAGGGACAAAAGACAAAGTCGAGATGCGCGTCGACGTCCAGGATCCTTTCGTGAAGGTTGACAAGGGCGATTTCGCAACCTCCGCATGAGGAGGCCCAATACACGGCGAGCTTAGGTTTTGGCGGCATAAGCGAAAAATGGCTCCAATTCAAGACAAAACAAAAGTTAGACGACTGCCCCAAGGCTGGAATGCTATGCCCTAAGTCACCGTTATCGGCGATTTGCAGCCGGGCTTGAATTGTTTCGATCTGACTCACTCATGCTGAATGTGAAGGACGCACATTCGTGCCGGCAAAGGGGATAGCCCCATAAACCGATCTTTCCCGGATTCATGTTTGCCATCGCCGCGCCGATCGAGAGGTCGGGCAAAGAGCGATCGCGCCGCATGATGGGGTTCACGATCGGGATCGAGCCGTTCGATACGCACTTGTCCCTGCTTGACCGTGCTCCGGTCTCCCTTGCGGCCGGCCTGCGTGACGATCAAACGCATGGCAGCTTGGGCTCCGGC
>JASHTH010000013.1 GCA_030040655.1 Acidobacteriaceae bacterium
AACCCTATCTTGGGAGTCTTTCTTCACTGGCTGGGCGGCCTCGCCTCGGCGAGCTTCTACGTGCCGTTCCGCAAAGTGCGCGGCTGGTCGTGGGAAACCTACTGGCTCGCCGGAGGCGTGGTCAGCTGGATCGCAATGCCGTGGCTGCTCGGCGGCCTCATCACGCGCCATCTGCTTTCCGTGCTGCATGCCGCGCCGGCTTCGTCGATCTGCTGGAGTTATCTTTTCGGCGTGTTGTGGGGATTCGGCGGGTTGACCTTCGGCCTGACCATGCGCTATCTCGGCATGTCGCTGGGAATGGCCGTAGCGCTGGGCTACACGGCCATCTTCGGCACGCTGGTGCCGCCCATCTTTCATGGACAGTTCGGCCAGCTTCTCAAGCAACGCTCGGGAATCGTCATCCTGATTGGCGTCGGGGTCTGCGTCCTCGGAATCGTCTTCGCCGGTGCCGCGGGAATTTCGAAGGAGCGCGAGCTCTCGACCGAGCAAAAACTGGCCAGCATTGCGGAATTCAATCTCAAGCTGGGTTTGGGCGTAGCCACGTTCTGCGGCGTGATGAGTTCGTGCTTCGCCTTCGGTCTCGATGCCGGCAATCCCATCAAAGCGCTCACGCTTGCCTATGGAACCAGCACGATGTGGCAGGGATTGCCGGTTCTGGTGGTCGTGCTCGCCGGAGGGTTCACGACCAACTTCGTGTGGTGCGCGATTCTTCACTCGCGCAACAAGAGCGCGGGCGAGTACCTGAGCATTCCCGCCAATGCAAGCCACGTGAGCGCCTCCGAACATCCTCCGATCGAAAACCCCATCGATGCGGAATCGACCGAGATGGCGCTTCAACTTGAAACGGCGCCGCGGGTGAAGCTGTCGATCGGCCTGAACTATCTTTTTTCGGGCGTAGCCGGCGCTACATGGTACATGCAGTTTTTCTTCTACACCATGGGCGAGACGCAGATGGGCCGCTATCGCTTCTCCAGCTGGACGCTGCACATGGCCAGCATCATCATCTTCAGCACGCTGTGGGGCATTGCATTGAAAGAATGGCGCGGGGTGAGCGGGCGAACCAAGACGCTGGTATTTCTGACGTTGCTCACGCTCGTTGGCTCGACGGTGATCGTGGGATACGGCAATTACTTGGGGCTGCAGCATTAGCAGGCGTGGAGATTCTTCGCGATTGCACGCGTTTGCATCCAATGCTTACGCAAAACGAAGACCCTCGACTTCGCTGGACGCGTAGGGTGCGTCCAGCGTCGCTCAGGGTGACACTTCCGAGATTCAATCGCAACCTTCGCTGAAAGTCAGTCGATGGTCTGTTCCACCTTGAGATCGCGCGAAGATCCGCCCACGCTCACCGTGCGCTTGCCTTTCGCAAGCTCCCATCTCTGGTTCGCAGTCGACCAATACTGCAATTGGCGCAACACAACGTGGAGCGTCACGGTCTTTTCCTGGCCGGCGCCGAGATGAATGCGATCGAAGGCCACCAGGGCTCGCACCGGAAACTCCACCCCGCTGGGGATATCGGCCGGGGCTCCAAGATACACCTGCGGCACTTCGTCGGAATCCGCGTTGCCGGTGTTTTTGATGTTGACCTTCACCTCGAGCCCGCCGTCCGCGGCTTTGGCAACGTGCAGGCCGGAGTAATCGAACGTGGTATAGCTCAGTCCGAAGCCAAATGGAAAGAGTGGCTCGATACTCTCCTTGTCGAACCACCGATAGCCCACGTTTACGCCCTCGCTGAAAGTGGTTTTGCCGTCCACGCCCTTCATCGACCGCTCGGCATACTTCGGATCCGTGGCGGGATAATCTTCGAGGCGTTTGCCCCAGGTGACCGGCAGCCTGCCTGCGGGGCTGGTCTTGCCCAGCAGCAGATTCGCCGTCGACCATCCGCCTTCGTCGCCGGGCCACCACATTTCGAGAATGGCTTTCACCTTGTCGGCCCACGGCAGCGCCACCGGCTGGCTTGTATTGAGAACGACGATGGTATTAGGGTTGACGGCAGCGATTTCGTCGACCAGTTTGTCCTGGTCGCCGGGCAGGCCGAAGACGGGCGAAAGCCGCGTCCACACAAAAACAACGGCAACCTTCGCGTTTTTCGCTGCGTTGACCGCCGCTTCATGATCGGCGATGCGCTGTTCGGGCGTATACCAGTTCAGTCGCACCTGCACGGGCGAATTCGACGTGTCGGGTGTGGTCTTGATTTCGATCTGATGCGGTCCGGCTGACAGCTCGACCGAGCGGCGCACGTTATCCAGGCCGTCGGTCGTCGGAACCACGTTGTCCTGGTTGGCCTGCAGAATGTCGCCGTGTACACCGCCTTGAAAGGCGCCTGTGCGCGCCAGCGGCTTGCCGTCGATGGCGATGTTGGCGTTGGTGCCGAGTGCCTGCAGGTAGATCCAGTAGTCGCCGGCGTGCGGCGGCGTCAGCGTGCCGCTCCAGG
Source organism: Acidobacteriaceae bacterium (assembly GCA_030040655.1). Classification (GTDB taxonomy): domain Bacteria; phylum Acidobacteriota; class Terriglobia; order Terriglobales; family Acidobacteriaceae; genus Telmatobacter. The sequence continues at coordinate 2,435 of JASHTH010000013.1, forward strand.
TGACGGTCGAATTCGGCGGAAGTGCGTTACCGCCTTTCACCGTGAAGTTCAGCTCGGAGTCGGTCGCCGGCTCCGAACTGCTGCCGGTCGTCGTCCGCAGCAGCCCCGGCTTGCCGTCGTGGCTCAGCGCGTCGGCGGGAACCAGCGTGCCGGTCATGTCGTCATTCACGGCGAATTCGATATGGTCGTTGCCCGAGATCTTCTTGATCGCGTCGTAAGGGCCGACCTGGCGCTCAGGCAAGCCCACGGACCGCTCGCCGTTGATGCCGATCGAGTCGACCTGGCCCGCGGTGGGACCGATGAGCACGACCGAATCGAGGTCGCCGGGTTTCAGCGGCAGCGCGCCACCATCGTTTTTCAGGAGCACCGCGGCTTCTTCGCCCGTCTTCTCGATGATTTTGGCGTTAGGCTCGATATCCTGCGCGGTCACGTCATGCTTCTGCATGCCGTCCATGTAGCCGAAGTGGACAATCTCGTAGAGTACGTGGCCGGCGGCGCGCGTGACGGTCGCCTCGCTCACCGTGCCGTCCTTCAACGCTTCCGGCATCTTCTCGGGATTCAGTTTCACGCCGAATCCGCCTCCGCCTCCGCCAAATCGGGCCGGTGGAGGCTCTTCGGGAATATGCCCGCCAAACATATTGGCGACGGCAGCGCCGGCTGCGCGCGGCGGCGGGGGTGGCGCAGCCGGTTCGGAATCGAAGAAGGAAGGAATCGAGAAGCCGCCCATCCGCACCGATCCCGGCATCTCCATGTCGAGGCCTTCGTTGATGAAGCTGACGGCGTGAGTCGCGCCCCAGTCCGACGTGACGAAGCCCCTGAAGCCGAGCTGATCGCGCAGAATCGTGGTCAGCGTATCCTTGTTCCCGCAAGCGTACGGGCCGTTGACCTTGTTGTACGAGCACATGATCGACGA
>JASHTH010000880.1 GCA_030040655.1 Acidobacteriaceae bacterium
CCATCGCCGCTTATGATCTCGTCAGCGGCCACTATCTGGGGGAGCTGCTGGACACGACGGGAAAGACCCTTTCCGTCCAGGGTCTTTGGGCACTGAGTCCCGGCAACTCGAGCCCCAACAACCTTGACAGCGCGGTGAATGCCAGTTCGGCCTCTGCCGAGATCTATTTCAGCGCCGGTCCCGATGGCGGCACTCAAGGCTTGTTCGGGATCCTTACGGCAGCCTCTGCCGACCTTACACAGGGGAACGATCAATAATCTTACGCGCAGTTCAACCCAACTGCTCGTGCGCCACCCTTTTCGTCCGACCCGACGGACGAAAAGGGTGGAAGTTGCAAGGTTATCGCCGCGGGCCGGTTTCGACTTTCCGGCAGTCGATGCCCCGATGGCTCCTCGCGCCTTGACCTCGCGCCTTGACCTCTCGCCATCCTTGGGCCGCGATCTCCCAGATCTCGCCCCGCAGTCGGTCGCACATAGAATCCCGTTCTTCCATAGCCATTCGGCGCATCTCCTGCTTTTCCGAGATTCGTCGCGGAGCCACGTTGGCCGCGGCCTAGGGCGCGCGCAACCGCGTGAATCCCAACGTCTCGAGCCAATAGCCGTTCACCCATGCGCAAGCTTCGGTCATCATGTCCCGGCCCTGCCACGGCAGACCATCCAGAATGAGCGATTCCTGTTCTCGCTTTTCATCAGGCTGATGGTTCCGATCAGTGGCTCGGGCGCGATTCGCAATCGCAGCGACCAATGCCAAGTGTCGCCACGCTCCATCTGCGGCAGGGCGATGTCGCTGACATACCGTTGAGCGCCATTGGGCGGATACGGCTAGGGATCGTGGTTCAGAAAATAGCGCACGATCTCCCACTGCGGGAAGTGCGCTTGGATCTGCGGCGCATCGGCCAGCTCCAGCGGTTTCAGGATCAGCCGCTCAGTCTTGCCTTCGACGATCATGCCACCCGGCATACCAATGGCTCAACCGCAATCCGCGCTGGCCAAGCTGCCTGCGGCTCACATTCCGCATCGAAGTAATCCTGCGACAATAGAGTCGATGAGGAGACGCGATGTGGCCGGGTCGCGAAGACATCGCTGGTTGATGTGGCTGGCGGGCGCAGGGCTCGTCGTTCTCGTGGTGCTGGTTGTGGCTGCGGCCATTGCGATGCGCCGGGCGGAGCCTTTTCTTCACGAGCAGATCGTCGCTGCGCTCTCGGAACACTTCCACGCGCACGTCGAGCTTGACGGCTTTCATGTGTCGCTTGTGCATGGGCTCGAGGCTCAAGGCAAAGGACTTCGCATCTGGCCTCCGGCAGAAGCCGCCGGCGTTGGGGTTCCTTCAAACGACAGCGGCGACCCTTTGATCCGCCTCGATGAGTTCCGTTTTCAGGCGCCGCTGCATTATGCGCGCGGAAAACCGATCGAGATCCGAACCATACAATTGCGCGGCCTCAGAATCGATCTGCCGCCGAGGTCCCGATTCGAGCACGCAGGAGTGGCCGAGAGCGCCTCAAGCCCGTCAAAATGGGTTGGCTTTTCGGTTGGATCCGTAGAGTGCGCCGATGCCGAGCTGGTGCTCGAAACCAGCAAGCCCGGCAAAGTCCCCACGAAGCTCGAGATCGCGCACATCGCGATCAAGGACATCTCCCCGGCGGGCGCGATGCATTTCGTGGCCGACTTCACTGTTCCGCGGCCGCGCGGCCATGCGCATTCAACCGGCAGCTTCGGGCCATGGCAGGTCTCCGATCCCGGCGAGACGCCGGTGAGCGGCGATTACCGCCTCGAGGACGCCGATCTTTCCGGTTTCGTTGGCATCGCCGGGCTGCTCTCATCCACCGGGCACTATCAGGGCACGCTGCGCGGCCTGGTGGTGGATGGCGAGACCGACACCCCCGATTTTCGCCTGACGCACTTCGGCAATAAGCTGCCGCTGCACACCCGCTTTCACGCCCGCGTGGATGGAACCGACGGCGACACCTGGCTCGACAACGTCGATGCCACACTGAACCACTCGCCGATCGCCGCGCAAGGGCAAGTGGTTCGGGTGATCTCCGACGTGGGCGGCGTGCCGCACACGGGCGGGCACGACATTGCGCTCAGCATAGACGTCAGCCGGGCGCGCATCGAAGATTTCCTGGTCCTCGCCGGAAAATCGACAACCCCGCTGCTCACCGGCGATGTCGCCGTTCAGGCGAAGCTGCACATTCCGGCGGGAAGCGAGCCGGTCCACGAACGTCTCGAGCTCGACGGGTTCTTTCATCTCACCGACGCGCATTTCACGAACGAGAAAATTCAGGACCGCATCCGCGAGCTGAGCGTGCGCGGACAGGGCCGTCCCGGCGAAGTGAAATCGACCGATGCCGAGAGCGTGCATTCGGAGATGACCGGAAACTTCCAGATGGCCAAGGACGTGATCTCGCTGCCGAATCTCGCGTATATCGTCCCCGGCGCGGAGATTCAGTTACAGGGCGCATACGGGATTGAAGGGGGCACACTGAACTTCTCGGGAACGGCGAAGACGCAGGCCACCGTGTCGCAAATGGTGGGCGGATGGAAGGGACTTCTCCTCAAGCCCGCCGACCGTTTCTTCAAAAAAGACGGCGCCGGAACCGAAGTGCCCATTCACATCGGGGGCACGCGCGAGAATCCCGACTTCGGCATCGAGCTCGGAAAGATGAAGATTACTGCGCCGGAGCGGCCGAAGGTCGAATAGAGCACCGTAGTGGCGCCTTGTAACAGGGCACCACTTTAGTCGTGCCGAAAGAACTCCAATAGGATGGGGTTTTAACTCCTAAATCCGAAAGTGGGTCACCTGCAATCCGAGCAGCAATTGACTCGTTCGCCTTCTAGCGTGGAGTAACAGAAGTTGGTCGCATCATTCTGCGGATTCAGCCGCAGATCCTTCGCCTGCGTTTGGCCCAAAATTGGGCCAAACGTAGCTCAGGATGACCACGGAATGCATATTGCGACCCTCGGTTACAGGACATTGGTCTTACGTGGTAATCTCCCTTCCCGCGATAAACACGCGCGGACGGTTCGGCGCGGCGACGAAGTACGCCAGCTCGCGATAGTCGGTGAACTCGTGGATGAGAAAATCGGCCTGCTTGCCCGGCTCAAGGGAACCGACGCGATCTCCAAGCCCGAGGCTCCATGCCGCGTTGATCGTGGCCGCACTCAACGCCTCGGCAGGCGAAAGGCGCATCTCAAGGCAGGCGAGCGACAGGATGAACGGCATG
>JASHTH010000881.1 GCA_030040655.1 Acidobacteriaceae bacterium
TCCCGTTCGCCACACTCCTGCATCGAATGCGCAGGTCCGGGCATCACTAACGAGGCTCTGTCCGATTCCGTTCACACCATGGGAACCATGCAAAAGGAAAACGCGCTCTTGAACGCAGACTGCTTTCCCATCTCCGTGGTTCCGGGATTGCACCGGGAGTTTTTGGACTTCTGCGCGGGTAGTACCGCGGTGCGACCGTTCTACGCGGCGCTGCCCCCTGACGATCGCTGGTCTGACGCGACCGGCGAGGAGCCTCTTCCGGCGCATTGGCCTGAGCTCGTGGCAATTCTGGCCGCGCAAAATCCATCCCCCGCTTCGGCCCCCGCAATCCGAGCCCTCGCTCAAGGCGGCGGGGTGGTCGTAACCGGCCAGCAGGTCGGACTCTTCGGCGGCCCGCTCTTCACGCCCTTCAAAGCGGCGACGGCGCTGGCCCGCGCCCGCCACGCCACAGCGGCCGGCCGGCCGCACACGGCCATCTTTTGGCTGGCCAGCGAAGACCACGACTTCGCCGAGATCAACCATGCCAGTTTTCCTGCGCGCCGGGAGATGCGGAAGCTCGTCTATTCGGTCGAACCGCCGGCGGCATTGCCGGTTGGCCGCATCGAGCTCGACGATTCGATCCTGCCCCTGTTGGAGCAGGCCTCAGAGTTGCTGGGCGTCTCGGAGGCGCTCGATGCTCTGACTGCGGCCTGGCAGCCGGGCAGGACTTTCTCGCAGGCCTTCGCCGATTTTTATGCCAAGATCTTTGCGCCGCATGGCCTGCTGATACTCGACGCAGCCAGCCGCGACGTTCATCGCATGGGCGCGCCCGTACTTCGCGCGGCTCTCGAACGCGCCGACGAACTGCATGCCGCGCTGCTGGAGCGGAACCGCGAGCTCGAAGCTGCCGGCTATGAGCCGCAAGTGGCCGTGGCGCCGCAATCGAGCCTGCTCTTTCTCATTGACGAGCAATCGGGCGCGCGCAACGCGCTCAAGCGGCACGCGCCTTCGACCCAAGAGCCAAAGGGACTGTGGCAGGCTGGAGGCGGTACCTATCCGACATCCGATCTCCTCGGCATTCTCGATGCCGAACCCGAGCGCATATCGCCCTCCGCGCTGTTGCGCCCGGTCTTTGCGGATTTGCTGCTCTCTACATCGCTGACGATTGGCGGGCCGGCGGAGGTTGCTTATCTCGCCCAGTCGGCCGTACTCTTCGAACGCATCCTTGGCCGCAAAACCCCGGTGCAGCCGCGCTTCTCGGCCACGCTCATCGAGCCGCAGGTGGGCGAGCTGCTGCGCAAGCACGATCTCACGCTGGAGCGCGTTTTCGCCGAAGATGCGACCTCGCTGGCGCAGTTGCTTGCCGCGCGCGCCATGCCTATGGAAGGCAGGCGGCGGCTGGCCGCGGCGGGCAATGCTCTCGATGCCGAACTGGACGCCCTGCTCGACTGGATGCGCTCGCAGGACGCAGGCCTGGCGCAGTCTGCCGAGACCGCCGCGGGCAAGATGCGCTACCAGATGAACCGTCTGCGCAACCTGGCCGCCAATTTCCAGGTGCAGCGCGAAGCTTCGCTCGGCCGCCACGCCGAGACCATCGCCAGCGCTCTTTATCCCGGCGGCGTATTGCAGGAACGTCTGCACGGGGCGGCCTACTACTTTGCGCGTTATGGGTTTGCCCTGGCCGAGGAGCTGATCGCGCAAGCGGCGAATCCGTGTCCGGGGCACACAGCTCTGTGGCTGTAGCAAGGGAACAAGGGAACAAGGGACTAAGGGACTGAGGAGCTCTCGCTCGGCTTGTATAATTCTCCCGAAACTGATGAGCCTCACATTAAATCGTTGGTTCGTATGCTTGGTCTGGGTCTTCCTGTGCCTGGCTGGCGCCGCAGAAGGCCGGTCCCAACAGGAGCCCTGCGCCGCGCCCGGCGAAAACAACGCCTTCCTCGGAATTCAGACCGTTCGAGTCTGGCCGGGAGACGCGCCTGGAGCCAAAGGCAAGGCCTGCGAAGACGTACCGACACTGACGATCTTCGATCCGCAGGAGGGGCACGATACGGGCTCGGCAGTTGTCGTGCTTCCTGGCGGCGCCTATCGCGGGCTGGCCGGCAACCTCGAAGGCCGCCAGATCGCCGACTGGTTCGCTGCGCGCGGCTTTCGCGCTTTCATCCTCAGCTATCGCCTGCCCGCCAACGGCTATCTGCTGCCCACGCCGCTGCTCGATGCGCGGCGGGCGATCCAGGTGGTGCGCGCCAGGGCGCGCGATTACCACATTGCGCCCGATCGCATCGTGCTCATTGGCTTCTCGGCCGGCGGCCATCTCGCTGCCCTGGCCGCAACGCAGTTTGTTCCTGGCAATCCTGACGCCGACGATCCGATCGACCGCGTCTCCAGCCGGCCCGACTATCTCGTGCTCGGCTATCCCTGGATCGGAGCCATCACCAGCGACACCTCGCACCTGAGCTATTGCCAGGAGTTCCAACTGATGGATCGCTGCGAAGAGCTGCGCAAGGCGTACTCGCCCGATCTCTACGTCGCCAAGGACACGCCGCCGACCTTCTGGTTCCACACTTTCAACGACGGGACCTTTCCCGTGGAACAGGGACTGCATTTCTATGAAGCGCTGGTCAAGGCCGGCGTTCCATCCGAAGCGCACAT
>JASHTH010000122.1 GCA_030040655.1 Acidobacteriaceae bacterium
GTTGCCGCCCGGTCAGGCAGCGATGCCACCGACGAGATGAACTAAGGCGGGTCGTTCGCACCGCCGATTCGAAACCGGCCGGCGCGAGCCCACGGCGACAGTTGGAATACAGTTGATCGCCTGTGGGGTGGAAGGCGCGACGGCCCTTAGAAACAATAAAAAGTACAATATTCGAGAATCCCCGTATATTCAGTTGCCTTGGTTTCTCCGGGTTCCCTTTTTCGATTTTGGTGCACGGAACCCGCGAGCCGTTCCCCGCAATGGAGCGATTCAGTTGGTTGGGCAGCCGGCCACTCCGCCCTATAGGTGGTCTGTTTCCTTCAGGGGCTAGGCAGTGTCTGACGAATCGAAAGCCTCGAGTTTGCGGTCCAAAAAGCATCCCTCAGGGGTTAAAACCCCATCGGTTTTGTTCGTTCTTCGGCATGGCTGAAGCCATGCCCTGTTACAAAACCGTTCGTCTTGCGATTCGTCAGACACTGCCTGAAGCGCACACTGATTCTGAGCTACTTGCGGCTCGGTCGAAAACCCCATTATCCCAGGTCCGAAAACACGAATCTCCACCCCAGGCGACAAAACCGGTCGCCCAGGGGCCCCGGACCTGGGGCACCCAAGTTTTTCATCTATTTGGGTGGGCCGAAGGCCCATAAAGGCACGACTGAAAGTTGTGCCCTGTTACAGAGCCACGTTGCAGAGGGTTTTTTCGCGGCCGGTGAAGCCTATACCCTCCAAACTGAGCGATTGATGCTGCCCGGCGCCGAGCCTTGCCGATGTTAGACTGAGGTTTTGAGGGCCAGCCATGCTCGTCGTCATGAAGGCGCAGGCCACGCCTGAGGAGATCCAGGCGGTCTGCGACTATATTGAAGCCCTGGGTTATCGCGCGCACCCCATGCCCGGAGCCCAGCGCACCGCTATCGGTATTACCGGCAACCAGGGCGAAGCCGAACGCGGCAGCTTGGAAGAACTCTCCGGCGTCGCCGAGGTCATTCGCGTCTCCAAGGCCTATAAGCTCGCCAGCCGGGACGTAAAAGAAGAAGACACGGTCATCCGCTTTGCCGGCACCGACGCGGCGATCGGCGGGCGCGCGCTAGCCATTATCGCCGGTCCCTGCTCTGTCGAGAGCCGCGAACAGGCTTTCGCCATCGCCGAGCAGGTAGCCGCGTCCGGGGCGCAGTTCTTCCGCGGCGGCGCCTACAAGCCGCGCACGTCTCCTTACGCATTTCAGGGTCTCGGCATCGAGGCCCTGCGCATCCTGAGCGAAATTCGCGAGCGGCTCGGCCTGCGCATCGTCACCGAGGCGCTGGACAACGAATCGCTCGATCTGGTCGCGGAATACGCCGACGTGATCCAGATCGGCGCGCGCAACATGCAGAACTTCTCGCTGCTCAAGCGCGCCGGCAAACTGCGCAAGCCGGTGCTGCTCAAGCGGGGCTTGAGCGCCACGCTCGAAGAGTTCCTCATGGCCGCCGAGTACATTATGAGCGAGGGCAACTACGAGGTGATTCTCTGCGAGCGCGGCGTGCGCACTTTTGCCGACCACGCCCGCAACACGCTCGACCTCAGCATTATTCCCGCCATCCAGAAGGTGAGCCACCTGCCCATCCTCGTCGACCCCAGCCACGGCACCGGCAGGCGCGACAACGTTCTGCCCATGGCGCGTGCAGCCATTGCAGTGGGCGCCGACGGCATCCTGGTCGAGGTGCATCACCAGCCCGACAAGGCGCTTTCCGACGGGCCGCAGTCGATCTATCCGGCGCAGTTCGCGCGCATGATGGACGAACTCGAGCAGATCGCGCCCATCGTCGAGCGATCGTTGTCTCGCGGCATCCAAGTCACTGCGACCGCATCCGGAACGAGTTGATTGGCAAGCCAGACAATCGGAATTGCGTGCCCCAGGTCCCTGTGTTGGGGCCCGGGAGTGGCGCGATCGCGCTGCTCGCACTCTTCGCGCTCGGCCTCACCGCCTGCCGTCCGCACGACTTCCCGCAATATCCGCCCGACTATCGCGAATATGCCTACGTGACCAACGGCCAGAGCGGCACGGTCACCGTGCTCGACGTCGTCGACGTGCGCGTGGACCGCGAAATCCAAACCGGCCAGAACCCGGTCGCCGTCATCGCCAGCCCCACGCGCAACGAAGTCTACGTCGTCAACTCCGGTCCGCAGGGCGGCCAGGGTTCGGTCACAGTCATCAACGCTGAGAACAACCGCATCGCGGCGGCAATTCCCGTGCGCCGGCAGCCGGTTTCCATCGATCTCGATCCTCCCGACAAGCTGGCCTACGTGGCAAATTCCGGCTCGAACAACATCTCCATCGTCGACCTGAAGGCCCGCCGCGAGATCGCCGCGATCGGCGTCGGCGACGATCCGGTCGCCGCACGCCTCTCGCCCGACGGCAAATCGCTCGTGGTCGCCAACCGGCGCGGCAACTCGGTCACGGTCGTCGATCCTGAGGCGCGGCGCGTGCGCGCGGTCTTCGAAGGCTGCCCCGGCGCATCGAATGTCGTCATCCTGCCCGACTCCTCCAAGGCCTTCGCCGCGTGCTCGGCCGGCCATCAAGTCATGGCTATTGCGCTGGCGCGTCCCGAAGACGATCCCCCACAGCCCGACCGGCTGGAGACGCTGATGGTTGTGGGCCGGGAGCCGGTCTACCTCGCGCTCAAGCCCGATGGCGGCGAATTCTTCTCCTGCAACTCGCTATCGAACTCGATCTCAGAGGCCTCCACGCCGACCAATGACGTCAGCGGGGCCACTCTGATGGGCGACGACCCGGTCTATGGGCTGGTATCGCGGGATAATTCGCTGATTTACGTCAGCGACTTCCGCTCGCAGGAGGTTACGATCTACGCCATCGACGACGGCCGCCGCGCCGGCTCCATCCATGTCGGCAACGGCCCTTCGGCGATGGCTTTCTCCGCAGCCGGGCATCTGCTTTTCGTGGTTGACTCGGGCTCCGGCGACGTAGCCGTCGTCCGCACCTCGTCGCGCTCGCTCTTCACGCTGCTTCCCACCGGCAGGGGGCCGAATGCGATTGCCGATAAGGCGTTCCGGGCGCCGTGATGCAGAAATCTGGATAGGATGATGACACGACGGTACAGGTTACGCGAGCCGCAGGTATTCCAGCCGCATCTACGGGGTCGGTATCCGTTGATCTTGGTTGACGTACGCGTTGATTATCGTTCCCACAGGCAAATTTGCGTTTGGACCGTACCAGAGAGCCGATTCCCAGGTGAGCGCGCCGCCCTTTCCTCCGCTAACCCCCGCTCCGCCGCGTAATGGGATCTTTGCACCTGAAATAGCGTCCACATAGTCGAATTGCAAGACAAGTCTTCCCGACTTTCCCAGGAGACCGCTCTTTGACACTGATTCAATGTGCCCAATAGCCTCGGTGCCTGTCTTCACAATCGCCTTGGAGCTAACGACGAGGTCCTCGCGCACTTTGAAATGAACCGTTTGCTTGGCCCGCAGCTTCTTCCCTTGCAGATCGTCCATCAGTACAAGGTGGATTGGCGTTCCGTCCGGTAGGAGGACCGTGTCGGCCTTCACACCTTCGCTTGCCTGGGGCCTGACATACGCCGGCGTAAGGGCGACGAGGCCCACGAACGCAACCAGCCCGAAACACGCTTTGGAGCCTACTGGCGTCGTCCTCATGGCCGCCGCTCACTGAACCGTGAAATCATACCCCTGCCCATAAACCCCATGAGGAAAATCGGCGGACCCAACCGAGTACAAGATGTACTCGCCCTTCTTCAGTTCATTCACTGGTGAAATCTTGAAATGGCGGCCTCCAACGGGAGTAGCGGAAGTGCGGACGATTCGGTCAGCTCGAATGCCAACCTTTTCACCTACGGTTCCGCCAACGGAGCCCATTTCGATCTCCCTCCGGTCGCCCTTGTCGTCCATCTCGACAATGATGTAGTTGTCGATATTGTCATTAGGAGGAAGCTCAATATTGATCACGGGTTTCCTGGAAGCTATTAGTGAGGCGTGCTGCCCTTGCAGATATGCCTTGTTCTTAACGGACTTGATCCCTAAGGTGGCAACGTGCCCGAGTC
>JASHTH010000882.1 GCA_030040655.1 Acidobacteriaceae bacterium
CCGTGCGCATGCGAGTTCGTTAGTTGTCCTGCTTCGACTGCCCCCGGTTCGTCCCATCCGCGATACGGGCCGAGAAAGGCCTCGCGCTGCGTGTCGAATCCCGCCGTCGGACGGGAGCAGGCGAAATACGCAAAGTGGTTGCGGCGTTCGCGGTACTCGGTCTTGTGGTAGATCACGCCATCCTCGACTTCGACCTCGCCGATGTTCAGGTTGCGCTGGAAGTTGGTCGCATCGTCCTGTGCGTCCCACAGGCAAAATTCGATCGTGGCAAAAACGGAAAGTGGCGCCGGTGTCGCGCGCCGGTTCGTCACCGTCAATTGCCAGATCTCCAGGTTCTCGTCGAGAGGAACGAAGTAGCGCGTCTCGGCTTCAATTCCCGCAAAAGTTGATCCGATGATGGTGTAGCCAAGCCCGTGGCGGCAGCGATAGTTCTCAATTGAGTGGCGCGTCGGCTGCCAGGAAGGCGACCAGAACCGCCCCGACTCGTCGTCGCGCAGGTAAACATAGCGGCCTCCGCAGTCGGGCGGCACATTGTTGTAGCGGTAACGCGTGATGCGCCGCAGCCGCGCGTCGCGGAAAAAGGAATAACCGCCGGCGGTGTTGGAGATGATTCCGAAGTATGCCTGGCAGCCGAGGTAGTTGATCCAGGGCAGCGGCGTGTCCGGTTGGGTGATGACGTACTCGCGGTTGCTGTCGTCGAAGGTTCCGAATTTCATGGCGGACTTCCCTTCATTGGCGGGAGGGAGCTCGATGCCGGCTCCGGGAAAAATCGGGATCAAACGTTTTTGCAGACCATTTTGGAGTACATTGGATGGCGAACCGGAATTATATCCGACCGCGCATCGGCGGGAAAGTGACGCGCCGGAAATTTCGCCTGGGAGTGTGTCCGGCATCATTGCCAGGCTCGCCGCGGATGTGAGACACTCGTCCGTTTTCGGAGCCAGGCCCCGAAACCGCACGAGGCAGGATTGCGATGAACGAGCGCTTGAATCTTCTCGATCGTTGGAGGCTTCGCTTCGGCTGGCCACCGCGGATCTTGCTCGTGATGGGATTGTGCCTGGCCTCGTTTTCCCCCGCCGTTCGCGCTCAGAATGCCTCGCTGGCCATCAAGGTCGATCAGGTCGGCTATCCGCTGAATGACCCCAAGATCGCGTTCGTGAGCACGGCCGCTCAATCCTTCGCAGTGCGCCGCATGCCGGACGGCGCTGTCGTATATCGAGGTCGGCTCACCCCACCACAAGCCGACGCCAATACCGGCGACCGGGTGCAGGTGGCGGATTTCTCGGCGCTTCACAAGGCCGGCAAGTATTACATTGAAATTCCCGGCGTCGGCCGCAGCTGGACGTTTACCGTTGGCGCGAATGTCTACGACCACGCCTTTTACCTGGCCATGCGCGCCTTTTACGGCCAGCGCTGCGGGATGGCCGTCAACCTGGGTAGCGAGTTTCCCGGCTACTCGCACCCTGCATGCCACACGCACGGCGAGTTTCATCCCAGTTCGGGCCGAAGCGGCGAGCGCGACAACCTGGGCGGCTGGCACGACGCCGGCGACTACGGCCGCTACATGGTCAACTCCGGAGCCACTACCGGCACGCTGCTCTGGGCCTGGGAGCTTTTCGGGACTAAGCTAGGGTCCGTCCGGCTCAACATTCCCGAGTCCGGCAACGGCACGCCCGACATCCTCAACGAAATCCGCTGGAACCTGGAATGGATGCTCAAGATGCAGGACTCCGACGGAGGCGCATGGTTCAAGCAAACCAGCACGCATTTTTCCGGTTTTGTGGCGCCGGAAGACGACAACCTGCCCAGCGAAGTGATTGGCACCGGTTCGCCGCCCTACAAAAGCACCTGCGCCACGGCGGATCTTGCCGCCGTCGCCGCCATCGCTGCGCGCGTCTACCGGCCATTCGATGCCGCATTTGCCGCGCGGAACCTCGAGGTCGCGCGACGCGCGTGGGCGTGGACCGAGAAATATCCCAACGTGACGTTCAAAAATCCGACCGGCATCCTCACCGGCGAGTACGGCGACCCCAACTGCCAGGATGAGCGCTTGTGGGCCGCGGCCGAGCTGTGGCGAACCACGGGCGGCGCCGCCTACAACGATTTCTTTCTCAGGAACTACAGCGGGTACCTTGCCACGCTCGACTCGCCGCCTGCCGAGAATTGGAGCTCGTTGGCTCCGATGGCCCTTCAGGCCTATGCGCTGGCGAAGCAAAAGGGAAGCGACGCGAAAGTCATTGCGGCGATTCGTGAGCGCTGCGTCACGGCCGCGCGCGCCATTTCGACGCGAACCCGCGACAATCCGTATCGCGTGAGCATGCAGGCAAAAGACTACGTCTGGGGATCGAATGGCGTGGCAGCGCTGTATGGCATGGACCTGCTCATCGCCAACATCTTCCATCCCGATCCGGATTCTGTGAACGCGGCCCGCGACAATCTGCATTACCTGCTGGGCCGCAACACGTTTTCTCTTTCCTGGGTCACGCGTGTGGGCGAAAATGCCGTGAAGCATCCGCACCACCGGCCCAGCGGCGACGGCAAGCTCGAGCTGCCGTGGCCGGGGTTGCTCGCCGGCGGGCCCAACGCGGGCCGCCAGGACGCGGTGCTGGCCGCGCTGCCCACGAGCCTTCCGCCGGCAAAGGACTACGCCGACGAGATGGCCTCGTACGCAAGCAACGAAGTCGCCATCAACTGGCAGGCCTCGCTGGTCTTCCTGCTGGCCGGGGAATTGGAGTGATGTGCGGGCCGAGCTGGACCGATGCGGCGCTCGAAAGAGCGCGCGCGTTCGGATTTGTAACAGGGCATGACTTGAGTCGTGCCGGATGCGCGGCAGATGGAGTGTGGGCATTAGCCCATGACGGAGGCTCTGAAGGCTGTGCTTTCGCGGGCTCAAGCCCGCGAGGGATTGAAAAACGAGGCATTTTCGGTACGGCTGAAAGCCGTGCCCGGTTAGAAAGCCTTCGCCCGGCCATTCGTCGGAAGTTACCTAGCTCTTGCCGGAGTACGTCGCACGTTTGATGACGACGCGCTCCGCAAAATTTGAGGCTCTATGAATCTTCACCTCGTCGACATCGTCATCATCGTCGCTTATCTGGCCAGCACGGTCCTGATCGGATACTGGGTTTCGCATCGCGCCTCGCGCGATATGCAGGCCTATTTTCTCGGCGGCAACAAGATGCCGTGGTATGTGCTCGGCGTTTCCAACGCCTCGGGCATGTTCGACATCAGCGGCTCCATGCTGCTGGTCTACTGGATGTTCGTCTACGGCATCAAGAGCGTATGGATTCCCTGGCTGTGGCCCACCTTCAACCAGGTCTTCCTCATGGTGTATCTCTCGGCGTGGCTGCGCCGCTCCAACGTGATGACCGGCGCCGAGTGGATCAAGACGCGCTTCGGCGCCGGCCGCGGGGCGCAGTTGTCGCATCTCATCGTCGTTATCTACGCTTTTGTCAGCATCGTCGGTTTCTTCAGCTACGGCTTCAAAGGCATCGGCAAATTTGCGGCGACGTTTTTGCCGTGGCACCTTTCACCCAACATGTACGCCCTCATCCTGATCTCGATCACTGCCATTTACGTGATCAAAGGGGGCATGTTCAGCGTAGTCATCACCGAAGTCGTGCAATTCTGCATCCTCTCCATTGCATCGTTCTCGGTCGGCATCATCGCCATGGCGAAGGTCTCTCCGGCTCTGCTGCACAAGGTCGTCCCCGCCGGATGGGACAACGTCTTCTTCGGCTGGCATTTGAATCTCGACTGGTCGGCGCTAATTCCCGCCGCCAGCGCCAAGATCGCGCAGGACGGCTACGGCCTCTTCGGCTTTTTCATCATGATGCTGTTTTTCAAGGGCGTGCTCATCTCCGCCGCCGGTCCCGCGCCCAACTACGACATGCAGCGGATTCTCTCCTCGAAGACTCCGCGCGAAGCCTCGATGATGAGCGCGTGGGTCAACGTGGTGCTCACTTTCCCGCGCTACTTCCTCATCATCGGGCTTACTATTCTCGCGGCCGCATTCTATTCGGACTTCATCCGCGGCATGGGCACCAACATGGACTTCGAGCTGGTGCTGCCGTACGCGCTGGCACGGTTCGTGCCTGCAGGCCTTTTGGGATTCCTGATCGCCGGACTGCTCGCGGCCTTCATGTCGAACTTCGCCGCCACGGTGAATGCCGCGCCGCCCTACTTCGTCAACGACATCTACAAGCGCTTCATCAACCCCGATGCCCCGCCGAAGACCTACGTTCGCTTGAGCTATCTCGCCTCGTTCGCAGTAGTCGTCATCGGCGTCCTTATCGGTTGGAACGTGACTTCGGTCAACTCCGTCGTGCTGTGGATCGTCTCCGGCCTATGGGGCGGCTACACCGCGTCCAATGTGCTCAAGTGGTACTGGTGGCGTTTCAATGGCTACGGCTACTTCTGGGGCATGGTCGCGGGCATCGGCTCGTCGCTTGTCCTCCCCGGCGTCATCGCCAACAACGGCCTGGCGCAAGGCTTTCTCGCGCGGCATCCCATCAACTCCGATGTGTCGATCGTCTTTCCGCTGGTCCTCGTGCTCTCGCTCATCGGCTGTTTCGCCGGAACACTCTTGACCCGGCCCGAAGACGACTCCGTGCTCAAGGACTTCTATCGCCGCGTGCGGCCGTGGGGTTTCTGGGGGCCCATCCTCAAGAAAGTTCAGGCCGAGGATCCCGCCTTCCAGCGCAACCGCGACTTTGCCCGCGACATGTTCAACATCGCCGTCGGAATTGTCTGGCAGGTGAGCCTTGTGGCGCTGCCCCTTTACTTCGTCATTCAGGAATATGGACGCGCGGCGGCCGTGCTGGCGGTCATCCTCATCACTTCAGCCATTCTCAAATTCACGTGGTATGACCACCTCGCCGAGCGTGAAGAACGGCAGGCGGAAACGCCCGCCCCCGAGCCTCAACCAGCCTCAGCAAGCGTATAAGCCGAGCCGGACTGGCAAACGGCAAAAAACGAGCGGCCGGAATTCTTTTAAAATTCCGGCCGCTCGCGGTTGTGGGTTACGGCAAAACCAGAGAACCTCTGTCCTTTCGAGTCTTGGCCAGGGTCGCCGCTCCTTGGCGTCTCGGCGGCTCAAATGTTCTGGCTTCGGGATCCAGCACCTCTGGTTTTGCTTTGGGGCGAGGGAACTATTGCGTCAGCGTCCACACGGTCAGCGTGAGGGCGTTGTCGTCCACGGCAGCCAGCGTTGCGGTTCCGTCATCGTTCACCTGCACAGCCAGGCCGAACGAGCCGCCCAGGTTCGGGTCGACCGGAATCTCCTTCACGAAATCGCCGTCCTTGGTGAACTCCACGATCTCGCTCGGCTGGTTGGGGTCGGCGTTAATCACGTCGTTGTTGGTCACCAGCAGGTGGCCGTTGGGCGCCTCGGCCATGGCCAGCGCGCCGTGCAAGTGCGTTGAGTCGTCATAGACGATGTAGCCGGGGCCGGCGCTGCTGGTGCGGGTAGAAGCCTGCGGCACGGCGAAGACCAGGTTGTCGAGCGTGGAAGCAACGAAGAGGCGATCGCTGCGTCGGTCGTAGACCAGCCCCGTCGGAGCATCGAACAACGCCGCCGGATCGCCCTGGTGCATGTA
>JASHTH010000883.1 GCA_030040655.1 Acidobacteriaceae bacterium
GAGTTGCCAAATGAGTTTGGCGAAATCACGGCGATTCTTGTCGTAGCCGACCTGACCCCGATCGGTTGCAAAGTAGTACTGGTACCACCATTCGAACTCCGCTTTTGGGGGCAGCGGCGCCTTCCCCGCCGCTTGGCTGCCAATCAGGTAGCCGCTCACTGAGACGATCGCCTTGCAGCGATCCGGCCAAAGCACGGCCATAATATCCGCAGTGCGCGCGCCCCAATCAAATCCGCCGACGATCGCTTTCCGAATACGAAGCGCATCCATCAATGCAATGATGTCAACGGCCACCGCGGATTGCTGACCATTCCGAAACGTCTCAGCAGAAATGAATCGTGTTGTACCATAACCACGAAGAAAAGGAACTACAACTCGATAACCTGCCGACACTAATAATGGTGATACCTCGACGAAGCTGTGAATGTCGTACGGCCAGCCGTGAAGAAGGATAACAACAGGTCCGTCGGCCGGGCCGTCGTCGGCGTAGCCGACATTGAGTAACCCTGCCTGAATCTGCTTTATCGAGGCGAGGCCGGTCTGGACCGAGGGTGTGCTCCCGGTCATAGAGGATGGATCTGGTTTCGGGGATTCAGCATTTGCGAAATCGAGGAAGCCGAATTGTGAGGCTACGAAGGTCACGGCGGCTGTATTAAGAAAATGCCGTCGTCCGACTAGCCGCGCCGGGGCCATACGGGTATTCATTTTGGGGTCTCCTTGTTATTAACTGTCGCCATTTGTGGGTTGCCGGACGTCGCCGTCTGAACGAGCAAAGCTGGAGGTGGTTTCTAACAAATCTGCTCTCGCTGATGGCACCTGGCGCTCGACTAGGCTATTAGCTCAGAAAGAGCCGCAGCAAACAACTGAACGAACGTATAACTGATACCTTCGTATCGTTCGAACTTGTCAAGACAATCCACGCCCGGAGGAAACCGATCGGCAGCGTGCCTCTTATGATGAGAATGCGGTACTGAACTGCGTGTGGCAGCCTGGAGCTGGAGATGAGAATCGCTGACAGTGTCGTCGGCCGTGAGGGCCTCATTGCGTGATCCCGAACGGAACCTCTGCATTCTTCGCTGACCATCGCTTGGAGTTCCGGAGCCCAACCTTGGTATCAATCCATACGATCGTCCAGTCGACCCGTCCGCACGTCCATGGTCTAATCCCGTTGAATTGGGAAAGTGAAGGCGAGCAAATCCCGGCCGACTCCGCAGCCGTAAGCACTCGCCTGCAATGGCTGACAATCCCGGGGGATTCTATGGCAACCTTCAAAATTGCACCGAAACCGAAGGTAGCAACCATGCAGGTCGCACAAATTTCCGAGCCCGGAGGAGATTTCGAAATAGTCACGCGCAAGATTCCTGAGCCGGCCCCTGGCCATGTGCGCATCAAGCTTCAGGCTTGTGGTGTATGCCACAGCGACGTGCTCGCGAAAAACGGCTTGTGGCCCGGAATCCAGTATCCTCGCGTTCCCGGCCACGAAGTAGTGGGCTTCATCGATCAAGTCGGTGACGGCGTTCCCGGCTGGGAGCAGGGCCGGCGGGTAGGAGTCGGCTGGCATGGCGGCCATGACGGTACGTGTCGAGAATGTCGGCGCGGCGATTTTAACAACTGTCGCAATCTGCAAATTCCGGGTATCAGCTACGACGGTGGCTACGCCGAATACATGGTTGCGCCTGAAGAAGCGCTTGTGGCCATACCAGACACGCTCAATGACGCCGAAGCAGCACCACTGCTGTGCGCTGGAATTACGACGTATAATTCCCTACGCCATAGCGGTGCGATGCCCGGCGATCTAGTCGCCGTACAAGGCATCGGCGGTCTGGATCACCTGGGGATTCAATTCGCACAGAAATTCGGTTACGCGGTCACGGCGATCGGGCGCGGGCGGGAAGACGCGCAGCTCGCGATGAAACTGGGGGCAAGCGTGTACATCGACAGCCAAGCTACAAATGCCGCCCAGGAACTGCAGAAGCTCGGTGGGGCAAAGGTTATTCTTGCCACCGCGCCGAGTGGGAAAGCAATGTCTGAATTGGTGAACGGTCTTGCGCCGAACGGCAAGCTCCTGGTGGTGGGTGCATCATCCGATGCCATAGAAGTCAGGCCCATTCAACTCATCAACGGCAACAAAAGCCTGCAGGGCTCGTACACGGGAACACCCGCAGATTCCGAAGACACCCTGCACTTCGCCGAACTCACCGGCGTGCGTCCCATGATTGAAATCTATCCACTCGAAAGAACAGGCGAAGCGTTTGCGCGAATGATGAGTGGGAAGGCCCAATTTCGAGTGGTTCTAACAATGTGACGTCTGCAGCAGATGCGTTGTGTGACGCTTACATTGGGCGACGACCAGCTCCGCGAAATTGAAGAATTGGACGCGGAAAACTACTGCGCCGCTGAGGCTTTCGCGGTAGAGAGTCTTTTAATTCGAAGTCGTGCGGCCATGCTCACCAGATCCGCGAAGGAGTCGGCTTTCATCTTTCGCATAAGATTGCCACGATGGAATTTCACGGTGATTTCGGTGATTCCTAATTCATCACCGACTTGCTTATTGAGCAACCCAGAGACCACCAATATCATCACTTGACGTTCGCGCGTCGTGAGCGCCGAATAATGCGCTCTTAGCGTCTGGATTTCC
>JASHTH010000884.1 GCA_030040655.1 Acidobacteriaceae bacterium
CCGTGCGCATCGGCGGCGGCCAGCCAGCGGCCCTCCTTGGTGATGCCGATCGGCGTCACGTCGAACTTTTCGCGATCGATCGCGCCGAGAACCGACGCCGCCGACAGCAGCGACACTTCATGCTCGCCGCTGCGCCCGCCAAACAAAATGCCGACACGGAGTTTGTTAGCCATTTCCGTTATTGATTGTAGGGTTCCCGGTACGGCTCGAAGATCCCGGTCGATCTGCCTGACCCAGAAAGGGTACTTGCCGGATCGGTCCTACAGCTCTAGACTGTATTCGACTTTTGTTCGCCCATGATTGAGGATTTCTTTGATCGCGCTTCCGAGCAGTCTCGCGTTAAGGCATCGATTGTCAGCAAGTACTTCGACGCCTGGTCGAGGGTTATTGTCCGAAACGTCAGCCCTCGGCTCGCCTATATCGACCTTTTCGCAGGGCGTGGAAGGTACAAAGACGGCACCGAATCGACTCCTTTGTTGATTCTCCGGAAAGCGATCAGCATTCCAGCAATCCATCCTGGTCTCTTGCTTCGATTCAACGAATCGAATCCTGCTTATGCGGCGAACCTCGAGCGCGAGATGCGATCTATGGCAGGATTCGGTTCACTCGCAAATATCCCTGAATTCACGAGAAAGGAAGTTGGCGAGGCGACCGTGAGGATGGTTAATCAGTGGCAGAACATTCCCACGCTCTTCTTCATTGACCCATGGGGATACAAAGGGCTCTCACTCCGGCTATTCGAGGCGGCGCTCAGGAATAAGGGGTCCGAATGTATTTTCTTCTTTAACTATAACCGGATCAATCCAGCTCTGAACAACGTTAACGTCAAGGAGTTGATGGATGAGCTGTTCGGAGAAGCCAGGGCTCGCGCCCTGAGCAGTAAACTTGTGGGCCTTTCACCCGAGGCGCGAGAAGCTAGGATTCTCGGAGAGCTCTCTTCCGCGCTTCAGGAGGCCGGAGCCAAATTCGTTCTGACCTTCCCATTCACTGACGAGCACGGTACGAGAACGAGCCACTACCTCATATTTGCTACGAAGCACAGACGCGGTCACGACATCATGAAGTCGATTCTGGACATAGAGAGCTCCGAGCACGACCAAGGAGTGCCCTCGCTAAGTTTTAGCTTAGCTCCATCTGGCCAAGGGCTTCTTTTTTCGCTGCGCGCTCCTCTTGACGATCTGGAGGCGATGCTGCTCAATGAGTTTGCGGGCCAATCGCTCACAATGATGCAGGTTTTCGCGCGCCACAATGTGGGGCGAAAATACACGCAGAAAAACTACAAGGAAGCATTGGCGAACCTGGAAGCAAAGGGTCTGGTCCGTACCGATCCATCGTCGGACAAACGGCCGCGTGGGACATTTGCGGATCGCGTTCGGATCAGTTTTCCGAAGAAATGAAATTCAAGCTACAGGAGGCCGAATGAGCGCGACGAGCACAATCGAGTGGACCGACGCGACGTGGAACCCTGTTCGCGGCTGCACCAAAATCAGCCCGGGATGCAAGCACTGCTATGCCGAGACATTCGCCGAGCGATTTCGCGGCGTTCCGGGCCATCCGTATGAGCAGGGATTCGACTTACGGCTCGTGCCCGAGAAGATCTGCGAGCCGTTGCGCTGGTTGTCGGCCCGAATGATCTTTGTGAATTCCATGAGCGATCTGTTCCATGACGGAGTGCCGGACGACTACATCGAAGCCGTCGCGCGAGTCATGGCGAAGGCAAATTGGCACACCTATCAGGTCTTGACGAAGCGATCGGCTCGAATGGCATCTCTTTTGCGAGGCCGGTTGCGATTTGCTGCCGAGTGTCCTCACATCTGGTGGGGCGTGAGTGTTGAGAACAAACAGTGTGGCCTGCCGCGTATTGAGCACCTTCGCGAAGCGCCTGCTTCCGTGCGGTTCTTGTCGGTAGAGCCGCTGCTGGAGGGTCTTGGCGTTCTCAACCTCGATAAGATTCATTGGGTGATTGTCGGCGGAGAAAGCGGACACGGAGCGAGACCGCTGCGCAAAGAGTGGGTAACATCAATCCGCGATCAATGCAGAGATGCCCTGATTCCCTTTTTTTTCAAACAATGGGGCGGCGTGCGCAAGAAGCGCGCCGGACGATTGCTGGATGGAAGAACGTATGACGGTTTCCCGGCAAGGACGAGCAATCCAATTTCCCCGAGGGAAACGGCTCTCAGATGGGCAAGAGAGATTCGAGAGCAATTCGCTCCGTGCCAGACGGAGTTGTTGCCGGTTCTGGCGTAGATGAACGCGAGCAGATTGCAGCTGGGAGGCTCTGAAGAGCTCTCAAGCCTCCGTTCAGGGGCTGAAGCCCCACCTCGGAGGAAGGGCGTTTACGGCACGAGTAAACTCGTGCCCTGACACTTGTTGCCCATCGCCCAGCCGTCTTCCATCAAGCTTTGGAATCGTGCCCTGTTACGCGGCTCGGCTTGATCAGACCTTCCTTAGAGTATCTTCTTCCCAAACGCCGAGCAGGCCAGTTGCACCGCCAGGTCGGCGGTGCGGTTGTGTTCGTCGATCACCGGGTTGACTTCGACGATCTCGAAGCTGAGCAGGCGGCCGTGGTCGGCGATAATCTCCATGGCCAGGTGGGCTTCGCGGTAGGTGGCGCCGCCGCGTACCGGCGTGCCCACGCCCGGC
>JASHTH010000885.1 GCA_030040655.1 Acidobacteriaceae bacterium
CTCCAGATCCATCGCGCTCAGCTTCCACCGCTTGGTGGGCGTGTCCATGCGGTCCTGAAAGCGGCGCTCCTGCTCTTCGTCGCTGACGGAAAACCAATACTTGAGAAGAATGATGCCGGAGCGGATCAGCATGCGTTCGAACTCCGGGCAGCTCTGAATGAATTCCTGGTATTGCGGCTCCGTGCAGAAGCCCATCACGCGTTCCACGCCGGCGCGGTTGTACCAGCTGCGGTCGAAGAGAACCAATTCGCCGGCAGCCGGCAGATGGGCCACGTAACGCTGGAAGAACCATTGCGTTTTTTCGCGCTCTGTGGGCGTGCCCAGCGCCACCACGCGGCAGACGCGCGGGTTGAGCGACTCGGTGATGCGCTTGATGGCGCCGCCCTTGCCGGCGGCGTCGCGCCCTTCGAAGAGCACCACCACGCGCAGGCCCTTTTGCTTGATCCATTCCTGGAGTTTGACCAGCTCGATCTGCAACCGGCGCAGCTCGCGGTCGTAGTCGCACTCCTTGCCGATCTTTAGTGCGTGACCGTTCTGCAGTGCCACCGGGAGATTGAGACTCCCTTTGCCGTCTGTTCGGCTTTTCTTCCCCTCATCTTTGTCCTGCTTGTGCTTTCCGTTGCTTCCCATCGCTCATCCTCCGGCTGCGGGCGAGAAAGGTCTCTGTGGAAGGCGGGGAAGTTGCCGGTTCCAATTGAGCCGCAGTCAGCCAGTTATTCTATCGGCATTCTTTGGCCCGGCGCTAGGGGCCAGATCACACGCCAGAGCGGGTGATCCGAGTGAGAATCGCGAAGCCGGAGCGGCGCCGGCAGGTTCGCCGACGCCGTTCCGGGGACTTCTCCGAGTGTTCCATCGTCAATCGACGATCACCGGAAGCGTCCACAGATCCCACGCCTGGGACTCGAGGTAGTCGACCGGCATGTAGACATAACCGGCGTCTCCGAAGCATGCGCCCCAGCTGTTCTTGATGATGAAGTAGCCTCCGCCCTTGCCGGCCGGCGCGCTGGGAATCTGCTTGGCGAGGTCGGAATTTGAAACATATCCCACCACGTGCACCACATGGCCGCCGAGGATGGAGTTTTTATTGTGAACGTCCGAGCTCTGGTACTGGATGTATCCATCGGGTAACGTGAATTGGAAGTCATCCGTCGCGGTGAATCCCATGATGACGGGGTCATTGGCGGCGATGAAGAGCTTCATCATGCCGGTGGTGATGCTCCAGGCCGAGGGCGCGATCGGAATGGGTAGCGGAGGCAGCGCCTGATAAGGCGTGCTGCTGCCGAAGATCGGCGCGGGGATCAACGCGCAGACCGCCTTGGTGCTGCTCACGCTCACGCAGATGCCCAGAGCCTGGGGCGCGCTGTCAGAGCATGGGAGGGGGTAGCTGTCGCACATGTCGAAGTACTCCGTCTTCGTCTCCCAACCGGAGAGCGAAGGGTTGTACTCCCACTGGTCTTCCCACGCGAAGTTATAGCCGGCGGCGGCGGCGTTGCTAAGATCAACGCCGCCGTCTCCGTCGTCATTGAAGATCGCCGGCCCCCACAGGAGCTTCTCATTCTCCATAAAGTCCTGTTCGGAGAGGTTCACGTGCTTGCCCAGGTCGCGGGCGACGACCTGCTCCATGGCAGAAGTGGCCGCAAAGATGTGGCAGGTGCCGCGCTGTCCCTGGTTCTTCACGCAGGTCAACAGGCTCTTGCCGGAAAAATCGAAGTTGTCGTAGATGCCCTGCGAGGAAGGCTTGGTGCACCCGGCACTCTGCGTGCGGTCGCCCCATGTCGTCTGCGGAGCCGTGCCCGCTCCCTCTTCGTCGCTGCAGCTCTCGGTGCGAACCTTCTTGGTCTTGGGCAGGAGCTTGATGATGTCGTCGGCGTGGCTGGCGACCGCCTTCAGCAGGCCTTGAATCGTAGCCAGAGACGCACCCTGGAGCTGCGAAGGGTTAATGATGTCCTGGCCGGCATCGCTGTTGAGAAACTCCTGGGGAATGATGTTGTAGATTTCGGTGTAAACCTTCAACTGCGTCGGAGCGTCGTTTGCCGACCGAATGGAGTTGGCGATGGCCTCAACTTTTGGACGCTGGCCCAACATCTGCACCGTCGTTTTATTTCCCAGGTTATCGGTGAGGGGCACCTGGTAGGTGCCATCCGCGTTCTCGACAATTCCGTTGGCATTGCCCGCCGAAGTATCGGGAAGTGTATTAACCAGGTAGGCTAGGTCTTTCAGGTCCGGGTGATCCTTCAGGTAGCCTTGAAGGTAGTTGAGGTCCCGTTGGTAGGTCTGGTCGGCGAGCTGTTGCTGCTGCGCCAGCACACCGGCGTTTACGGGAAAGGCTTTTCCCTCTTGGACGAGCTGGTTGTACTCAGCCTGCGTGACCCAGGTGACCGGGCCGTTGAGCGGCGGGTTGGGGTTTTGGGCGGTTGCGGCGGCGGGGGCAGCAGCCAGAACGACTGACGCAAGAGCGGTTGCCGCAAAGCTGCGGATTCCAGCGGATTGTACGGGGCGTGTCATTGGATTAAGGACCTCCTTTGCGGTCGCTCGCTTGAAAGTCAGGCCTCAGATTCGGAACTGCGCCAGACGGGAGGACCGGTTGCTGTCGTTCCCGCTGAGATAAGCGGGAAAGCATTGGCCAATCGCCTCATTTTCAAGAGAAAAAACCCGGCGCGGGGAATGATCGAAGAGATTGCGGCCGCGAAAATACTTTCGTCCAGCGCTTGCGCGCCTGCCACGGACGGCGAAGCCAATGCACTATTTCAGGACCACGCAACGGATTCCGTTGACGGGCGATTAACGCGTAAATAGACTCAAATGCACTCCGGTGGGAGGCGCTGGAAACATGGTCGAAGAGGGCGGCGGTCAGGTCACCGAGCTTCTGCGCCACTGGAAGCAGGGCGATGCGAAGGCCCTCGATGAATTGTTGCCTTTGGTCTACAAAGAGCTGCGCCGCCTGGCGCATTATCACCTGCAAGGCGAACGGCCCGACCATACACTGCAGAGCACGGCTCTCGTCCACGAGGCGTATTTGCGCCTGATGGGCGGCCAGCCCAAGCACTTTGAGAATCGTGCTCATTTCGTCGCGGTAGCGTCGCGAATCATGCGCCAGGTGCTGGTGGATTACGCGCGCGAGCGGCGCGCGGGCAAGCGGCAGGGCGGTTGCCGGATCGAGCTCGAATGCCTCGATGCTCTTGCGGTCAAGAACGATGCGGAATTGCTGGCCTTGGACGATGCGTTGGACGAACTTGCCCGGATCGATCCGCGGCAAGGGCAGATCGTCGAGATGAAGTTCTTCGGGGGACTCTCGGCTCCCGAAATCTCGCAGGTAATGAACCTGTCGCGCGCCACGGTCGATCGCGACTGGGCCACGGCGCGCGTGTGGCTGCATCGCCAGATGAGCCGGACGGCCGCGTCATGATTGCAAAGACGTGGGAGCGCGTGAAGGATTTGTTGCATCGGGCCATGCAGCTCGAGCCCGAGGAGCGCTCGCGGTTTCTCGGTGAGGCCTGCGCGAGCGACGATTCGCTGCGCGCCGAAGTGGAATCGTTGCTTGCCGCCGGCGAAGAATTACGATCGAGCTTTCTGGCATCGACTCCGGCGCGCCGCCTCGGCCAGGCAGCCGATGAGATTGCCTCCGGCGCGGTTCTGACCGAAGGGCAGATCGTCGCCGATCGGTTCCAACTGATTCGAAAGCTGGGCGAAGGCGGAATGGGCCAGGTGTGGCTGGCAGAACAACTGGCCCCGGTACGGCGCCAGGTCGCGCTGAAGCTCATCAAAGCCGGCATGTACGACGAAATGACGGCGCAGCGCTTCCAGTCGGAGCGGCAGTCGCTGGCCATGATGGATCATCCCGCGATCGCCAAGGTCTTCGACGCCGGGACAACGCCGCAAGGGCAGCCGTTTCTGGTCATGGAATATGTGTCCGGGCTGCCGATCACCGAATACTGCGATCGAATGAAGTTGACGATTGCCGAGCGGCTGGAGCTTTTTGTCCAGGCCTGCGACGGAGTGCAGCACGCGCATCAGAAGGCAATCCTCCATCGCGATCTGAAACCGGCCAACATCCTGGTGGTGGAGGTGGACGGCAAGCCCGCGCCGCGCCTGATCGACTTCGGCCTGGCGAAAGCGGCCGCGCCGCAACTCAGCGGGGCGTCGATGTTCACGCAGGCCGGGCAGTTTGTCGGTACGCCCGGATACATGAGTCCCGAGCAAGCCGACCCGAATCTACACGACATCGACACGCGCAGCGATGTGTATTCGCTGGGCGTTGTGCTTTACGTGTTGCTGACCGGCGTGCAGCCTTTCGATACCAAACAGCGGCAAAGGCCCACGCTGGACGAACTGCTGCGCAAGTTGCGGGAAGAAGAGCCGCAGCGGCCAAGCGCCAAAGTGGGTTCGGAGAAGATGGCGCTGCCTACGGTGGCCCAGATGCGCAACATCACGCCCAAGCAGTTGACGGGCGCGTTGCGCGGCGATCTGGATTGGATCGCGATGAAGGCGCTCGAGAGAGACCGCGGGCGCCGATACGGGGCTCCCTCGGAGCTGGCGGCGGATTTGCGGCGGCACCTGCGCCATGAGCCGGTGCTGGCGCGGCCGGCGAGCGTGGGCTATCAAATGCGCAGGTACGCGCAGCGCCATCGCGCTCTGGTTGCGGGAGCGGCGGCGGTGTTCGTGGCGCTTGTGGCAGGCATCGCTGCCAGCACGGGCTTCGCGATTCGCGCCAGCCGCGCCAGGCAGGAGGCGCTCACCGAACGCGATCGCGCCATCCAGGCGGAAGAACACACGCGGGAGCAGCGAGACCGCGCCGCGGCTGCCGAGCACAGCGCAACGGAGCAGCGTGACGCAGCGCTGAAGGCGCAGCAGGCAGCCATTCGCGAGCAGAATCGAGCTCTTGCCGAGAAAAAGCGCGCCGACCAGCAGGCCGCGACGGCGCAGGCGGAAAGCAGCTTCCTTGAGAACGATCTGCTGTCGCAGGCCGGTACGCGAGGCCAGGTTCGCGCCGGGGTCAAGCCCGATCCGGATTTGAAGGTGCGCACGGCCCTGGATCGCGCGGCGCAGAAGATCGCCGGGAAATTCTCGAAGCAGCCGATGGTGGAGGCGTCGATTGAGCAGACCATCGGCGTGTCCTACCGCGAGCTGGGCGCCTATGCCGAAGCGCAAAAGCATCTGGAGCGATCCTTCGAGATCAAGAGAAAGGAGCTGGGCGATGCAAATCCGGAAACGCTGATGAGCCGGTTTGAAGTGGCGACGCTCTATTCGCTTGAAGGGAAATTCAAAGAAGCCGAGGCGCTCTACAGCGAGGTTTGGCAGGATCAACGGCGCGTGCTCGGCGCCGAAAACCTCGATACGCTAGAGACGGAATTCGAACTGGGTACGGTTTATGAGAATGAACAGAAGTATCCGCAAGCCGACCAGTTGCTCGCGAAGGTGCTGGCCGACCGAACCCGGCTGCTGGGCGCGGAAAACACCGACACGCTGGATGCC
The DNA here is from genome assembly GCA_030040655.1 of Acidobacteriaceae bacterium. Classification (GTDB taxonomy): domain Bacteria; phylum Acidobacteriota; class Terriglobia; order Terriglobales; family Acidobacteriaceae; genus Telmatobacter. The sequence continues at coordinate 5,473 of JASHTH010000885.1, forward strand.
GCGTTTATGTTGGCGGCCGTGTATGAGCGCGAAGACAACTATGCGAAGGCCGAGCCGTTGCTCACGCACACCCTCGAGATCCAGCGGCGCGTACTGGGCGAGGAGCATCCCGACACACTGATTACCCTGCAGAGCCTGGCGGGCATTTACTGGGTGGAGGGCAAGTACGCGCAGGCGGAGCCGCTGCTTGTGAATGCGCTCGAAGTGCAGCGGCGCGAGATGGGCGAGGACCAGCGGGAAACGCTCTTCGGCATGAACAGCCTGGGGAATCTCTATCAACTCGAAGGCAAGTACGCGGAAGCGGAGAAGCTTTTCTCGCACGCATTGGAGATTGAGCGGCGCATTCTGGGCGAAGAGCACCAGGACACTCTCAACACGATGCTCAATCTTTCCACGCTTTACCAGGATGAGGGCCGATTGAACGAAGCCGAGCCGCTGGCGGTGAAGTCGCTGGAGATTCACAGGCGGCTTCTTGGCGAAGAAAACCCCGATACGCTGACAAGCTACGGCAACCTGGCAGTCTTGTATTTTCGCGAGAACAAGTTCTCTGAAGCCCAGCCGCTGTTTGAAAAAGTGCTGCAGGTCCGGCGCAAAATCCTGGGCGACGAAAACCGGCAAACGCTGCTCAGCATGAACAATCTCTGCGAGCTTTACAAAATGCAGGGCAAGTACGGCGAAGCCGAGCCGCTGGCGTTGAAGGCCCTGGAAACCCGCCGCCGGGTTCTCGGCGAAGAAGACCTCGACACTCTGGTCAGCACATTGGCTCTGGGCGAGCTCTATCGAATGGAGGGACGATATGCCGACGCCGAGCCGCTGATGACCAAAGCTCTGGAGGCGCAGAGGCGCCGACTGGGCGACCAGCATCCGGCGACCTTGGAAAACAAATATGACCTTGGCATGCTGCGACAGAATGAAGGCAAGCTCGCCGAGGCGGATGCCCTCTTTTCGTCGGTGCTGGATTCGCGGCGCAAGGCACTCGGTGTCGAACATCCCGATACCGTCGAGGCAATGACGGCGTTGGCTGAGACCCAGGTAAAAGAAGCCAAGTACATCGATGCGGAGCCTCTGCTGCGCGATGCGCTGGCGGACTACGAGAAGGCCGATGCGGACTCATGGCAGCGTTTCCAGGCTCAAAGCCTGCTGGGTGCGAGCCTGGCCGGCCAGGGGAAGTTTGCCGAGGCCGAGCCGATGCTGATTGGCGGCTATCAGGGAATGAATGGGCAAATCTCTTCGATTCCCTTCGAGGTGCGCGCGGAGATTGGCGAGACGAGCCGGCGAATCGCGCAGCTTTACGATAGCTGGGGCAGAGCGGAGAAAGCGGCGGAGTGGCGAGCGACGATGGCGAAGAAATAACCCAAGAATCGATGTAGATCGCTTGCATCGGAGCCGGCCTAGCCTCGGATTGCAGCGAGATCATGCGGTCATTGGCCTAGAATAGGTAGAAAGGCGATATTCCGGGGCCTCTTATGCCCTTCGCTTTGCCCGGCACATTGGAGAAAAGAATTATGGCTTTGATGAAGACGTCCAATCCGGCCCTTGGTGAAAGCACATTCCGCGACCTAGCCGGCGGCCGATACGGCGGCGCGATCGATGCGACCGCTCGCATGACCCTGAGCGGCACGGTCAACAAGACAGGGATCCTTCTGCTCTGCGCGCTGGCTTCGGCGGCGTGGACGTGGAACCGCTTCCTGGTTTCGCACGATATGGCCGCAGTTGGGCCGCTGTTGCTGATCGGCACATTTGGCGGTCTCGTCGTCGCCATGGTCACGATCTTCAAGAAGGAATGGTCACCGGCGACCGCTCCGATCTATGCACTGCTCGAGGGGCTGGCACTCGGAGGCTTTTCGGCGTTACTCGATCTTCGCTATCCGGGCATCGCCATGCAGGCGGTCAGCCTGACATTCGGAACTTTGTTGGTGATGCTGCTCGCGTATAAGTCGCGAATCATCGTGGTCACGCAGAAGTTCCGCATGGGGATCGTTGCCGCGACGGGCGGCATCATGGTCTTCTACCTGGTGCAAATGCTGCTGGGCTTCTTTGGCGTCCGCTTTACGACCATCAACGGCGGCGGAGCGATCGGGATTCTCTTTAGCATTTTCGTCGTCGCCATCGCCTCTCTGAACCTTGTGCTCGATTTCGACTTCATCGAGCGAGGCGTGGACTACGGCGCACCGAAATACATGGAATGGTACGGCGCCTTCGGCATCATGGTCACGCTGGTCTGGCTCTATCTGGAGATCCTGCGCCTCCTATCCAAGACGCGCAGCCGGAGTTAACGCTGCTCCGTCGAAGACGCGCTGGATTTTCGACGCCCCTACGGGGCTTCTCTTTCGGTTTTGCTTTCCCAGGACTGCCGCTTCGCTTCGCTCAGGGTTGTCCTGGGCTAACTACAGCGCTCTCTCCGGGAGCGTGTCGGGCTATCGCAGCGGCGAGGCGTGCACTCGCGTCGCCGCCTGTTTGGGCGAGATTCCACGAGCTTCATAGCTGTTGAGCAGGAACTGGCCTCCCAGGATCAACAGCCAAATCCAGAGGGCAATGCGCAAAGGCCGGCGCGGAACGCGGGCGCCGAGAAGTGTTCCGCCGATCGCTCCCGCGATTCCGCCCGCAAGTAGCTGTGCCAGCAGTACCGAATTGGACGCTTGCGAGAACCAGTGCGCCCCGCTGCCGATGAGCGACACGGTGAATCCGAACACGATATCGGTGCCGACGACTTGAGCAGGCGCCAGCGGAGTCAGGCTGAGCAGCGCGGCGCTGCCCAGCGCGCCTGCGCCGGCGGAAGAGAAACCCACCTCCGCACCCACCGGGAACATGAGCAGCGAAAGCAGCCGGCTGCGATCGCGCACGTTTCTCGTCTCCTGCATGGGACGGAACGAGTAGAGGATTTGCCAACTCGCGGTTGCCACGAGAATTGCGCCAAGAAGCGCGTCGATCAGGTTCTGCGAGCCTGCGGTCACCAGTTGCTTGAGGACGAGCGAGCCGATGAGCACTCCCGGCACGCCGCCTAGAAGCATGAATCCCAAGGTCCTCCAGGCCACGTTGCGATGCAGGATCTGCGTGGGCACAAGGACGAGCTTGACCGCAGCGGAAAAGACCAGCCCGATGCCGACCGCAACCGGCGCCGGGACGTCCAGAAAGAGGACCAGGACCGGCACCGTCAACGTTCCGGCGCCAACGCCTGTCAAGGCGATGAAAAGCGCGATGAAGAAACCGATCAGGTACGGCATTTTTTGTCTTCGTTCCTTCCGGTTTTGCGACTTGCTTCGGTCACTTCCCACGTCCCGAACTCGGCATCTGCACCCCATGGACAACGACCTGCCCATGGGGACCCCGGGACCCGGGGCGCCTGCTGATTATGCGGGCGCGGCTTGAATGTGAATCCCGCATTCCACTTTGCGGCCGGCCCAGCGGCCCGAACGAGGATCGCTGGGGTTAAGCGGCAACGTGGTACACGGCTCGCAGCCGATCGAGGAGTAGCCGCGCTCATAAAGCGGCAGCAGCGGGATCGCGAGCTGCTCGCAGGCGTACCAAACATCGCGCGTCGTCCACTCGGCCAGCGGCGCCAGCTTCAGCACCTGTTTGCCGCCGGGCAAAGAGAAGAGCGCGGATTCCTGGACAGCCGCGCGGCTTTTGGCCTGTTCGCGGCGCAGCCCGGTGATCCAAACCCGGTACTCTGCGATGGCTTTGAAGAGCGGTTCGACCTTCCTCAATTTGCAACACGTGTCGGGCTCGGAGCGATAGAGCAATCCCCGCTCGGCTTCCTGCTCGGCCACCGTTTTTTGCGGCAGCAGGTTGATCAGGTTGAGCTGCCACTCGCGCGCCATGCGATCGCGATATTCGTAGGTTTCGCGGAAGTGATAGCCGGTGTCGAGAAAGAGAACCGGAATCCTCGCATCGAACTCAAGCGAGAGCTTCGTCAGCAGCACATCCTCCGCTTGAAAACTGCACGTCAGGCAGACATCGCGATTGCCAGTGAACTCACGGGAGAGAGTTTCGCGAACGCGATCAAGCTTGATGCCGACTTCAGAATGAATCGCTGCAACGGTCATGGGTCCTGATCCTTTTCCGAAGGGTGGAAAACGCCGGCTCGCGCGAGTAACCGATGCACGGCCGGGATTGCATCCTGCGTGTCTTCCGCATCCAAGAAAATCGTGTGGCCGGCGGCGCGGGCCGTCGGCGCGCCGGTTTCGCTCGCCTTGGCGATGAGAACAATCAAACCGGATTGGACGGCAGCCTTGACGGCAACATC
>JASHTH010000886.1 GCA_030040655.1 Acidobacteriaceae bacterium
GTGATCTTCGCGTTTGGATTGGCGCAACCCATCAGTCTGCTGGCGACCACCATTACGCGGCACACGATCGGAATTGCGCTGGCGGTCATCTTTCTCTCCTTCCTCATGATGATCACCCGGCGCAAAGCCGTCACCCAGGTGATCGGTTTCTTGGCGATGGAGAATGGCCTCTTCTTCGCGGCCACCAGCGCGACCTACGGCATGCCCATGGTGATTGAGCTCGGCATTGCTCTCGACCTCCTGGTGGCCGTCTTCATTCTCGGAATCTTTTTCTTCCAAATCCGCGAGCAGTTCGACAGTCTCGATCTGCACCACCTTGAATCCCTGAGGGAGGAGTAACTTGGAACTCTTGCTGGTCCTCGGGTTCCCGCTCGCGGGAACGATAGTCCTTGCGATTCTGGGCGCGCGCCGCTCCGCGGCTGAAGTCAACGTTGGCTTCAGTCTCGCCACACTGCTTGCCGCCTCCATGCTGGTTGTCCGCATTATTCGGAACGGGCCGCTGCTGGTGTGGCACGACCAGTTCTTTGTGGATTCTTTCAATGTGTTTCTGGTGGCGCTCACCGCGTTTGTCGGCTTCACAACGGCAATTTTCTCCCGCCCCTACATGCGCATCGAGGAGCATCACGGCCGGCTCAATGCCCGGCGCCTGCGCCTCTATCACAGCATGTATCAGCTTTTCATGTTTGCCATGCTCCTGGCCTTGCTGACGAACAACATGGGACTGCTCTGGGTGGCTATGGAAGCCGCAACCCTCTCGACGGTCTTGCTTGTTTCGTTATACCGAACCAAGGCCAGTCTTGAAGCGGCATGGAAATATTTCATTCTTTGCGGCGTCGGCATTGCTCAGGCGCTCTTTGGAACGATCCTGCTGTATTTCGCTGCCGAGCGCACGCTCGGGAGCCAGGGCATGACGGCGTTGCTCTGGACCCACCTGGATGCTGTCAAAACTCAGCTGGAGCCGACGGTGCTTGGTCTCGCCTTCGTCTTTTTGCTGGTTGGGTACGGAACCAAGGTTGGTCTAGCGCCGTTGCATAACTGGCTGCCGGATGCGCATGCCGAAGGCCCAACTCCGGTCTCGGCCGTGCTTTCGGGACTTCTCTTGAACGTGGCACTCTATGCCGTAATGCGTTCGAAAGCCCTGGCGGTTGGCTCCATTGGTGCGCTGATACCGGGCCGCATGCTGATGGCGTTCGGCCTTCTCTCCGCGGTGCTGGGTGCGTTCTTCCTCTGGCGGCAACGCGATATCAAGCGGCTCTTCGGCTATTCCTCCATCGAGCACATGGGCATTATCACGTTCGCATTCGGACTTGGGGGCCCTGTCGCTAACTTCGCGGCTTTGCTGCATATGACGGTGCATTCGCTGACCAAGTCCTCCATCTTCTTTACCGCTGGACATGCGTCGCAGACTGCCGGCACGCAACAGATGGATGGCATTCGAGGCCTGGTGGGCATCAGCCCCACCATCGGCTGGGGACTCATGCTCGGGTCGCTGGCCATCCTTGGGATGCCTCCGTTTGGCGTCTTCGCCAGCGAGTTCCTGATTCTGACAACCGCAATGCGGGAGCATCCGTGGGCGACGCCAATCCTGCTTATCGCGCTGGGAGTGGCCTTCGCCGGAATCTTCATGCGGGTCCAACCCATGGCCTTCGGCGAGAGCGACGCTCCCAAACTGCCTCACTCGCCGGCGCTTGTACCAGTATTTGTGCACCTCGCCATGGTCCTGGCGTTGGGGCTCTACATTCCTCCTGCGCTGGCTGCCTGGTATCGCGCCGCCGCGCGGCTGATCGGGTGATGTGTATGACTCCTGATTCCATCAGAGAAGCCCTCAGGCCTATCGCTTCAAATGTGCCATGCCGGCACTTCAAGGCAGGTGCGGTGGCTTGGCGACGGTTTGCAGAGACCACGCGATCGGCTGGAGGTAGATTGTTGACGCTCTGGGGTACCGACGACCGCGATCGTGATGGCTTCTTTCGCGTCTATGCTGCCTACCTTGAGGCCGAGGGCATCGCAGTTGTTGGCCATGAGATGGACGGTCACACAAAGCCGACGTACCCCACGCTCGCAGAGGTCTTCCCCAGTGCATTGCGAATGGAGCGCGCGATCGTCGATTTGCTGGGAATTCGCAGTATGCAAGCGGATCATCGCGGATGGTTGCGGCATAGCGGCTGGCCCGAGAAGGCGTTTCCACTGCGGCGCGACTTCGACAGCGACATACAGCAACCTGTCGAGTCGAAGCCTTACCCATTCGTGCAGGTGGAAGGCGACGGCGTCCATGAGATCCCCGTCGGGCCGGTTCACGCTGGAACCATCGAACCGGGGCATTTCCGCTTCTCGGTGGTTGGCGAAAAGGTCCTGCGCCTCGAAGAACGCCTCGGTTACAAGCACAAAGGCATCGCCAAGCGCTTCGAGACGCTGTCTCAGTACGAAGGCCACAAGCTGGCTGCGCGCATCTCCGGCGACTCGGCTGTCGCTTACTCCTGGGCGTACTGTGCGGCGCTCGAGGCGATTACGGAAACGGCCTGTCCGCCGAGAGCTGTCGAGTTGCGAGCGCTTGCTCTGGAGCACGAACGCATTGCCAATCATCTCGGCGATCTGGGAGCTCTCGGCAACGACGCCGGGTTTGCGTTCGGGCTGACGCACTTCTCGCGCCTGAAAGAAGACCTCCTACGGATCAACCATTCACACTTCGGCGTACGCTACCTCATGGATTTCGTCCGGCCAGGTGGCGTAGCTGCGGATCTGCCTGGTGGCACGTCGCGGCTATTGCGGGAACAATATGCAGCTCTCGAGCAAGACGTTCGGACGATGCGTGAGATCTATGAGAACCATGCGGGCCTCCAGGACCGATTTCGGGATGCAGGCGTTCTAACGCGCGAAACGGCAGAAAAGCTCGGTGCGGTGGGTTTACCGGCACGGGCCTCAGGTCTTCCCTATGATCTAAGGGCCGACTTTCCGTCGGCGCCCTACAATCGGATGGAATTGAAATCCTCCACGCAGACAGGCGGAGACGTAGCCGCGCGCGTCGCAATCCGGTTCGACGAGATTGTGGCCTCGCTCCGGATCTGCCGGACACTTTCGGCGAACCTTGCCGTTGGTGATATTCGCACGGATGTTCCCCATGCGCAGCCTGATGGCTTTGGTCTCGGCATCATCGAAGCCTG
>JASHTH010000887.1 GCA_030040655.1 Acidobacteriaceae bacterium
GCCTCGCTCAACTTCCACTGGCCGAGAATGTGCAGGGAAGGTTGGGTTGATACGCTGCCCGTGCTAATTTGCGCGTGGAAGGAAGGGGTGAGCGCGACGTAGCAAATGGGAGAAAGTATGAGGAATGACAACTTGGATTTCAATTCAATGACCCTGATCGGATTTGAGCTTGCGTGAGTACGCCGAAGACCGGAAACATCCGGTCTTCGACGGATTTGAGCGGACGATCGCGGGCTATCTTGCGCCGCCGCGGTAGGGGATGATGGTGGTGTTGGCCTTGCTGAACGAAAACTCGCCCTGGAGATCGCTCAACGCCGGACCGTTGGTCGGCGCGTAGGTCGGCGAGCCGTCGCTGTTGTTGGGCTGCTTCGGATCGGGCAGATTATCGCGGCTGCGATCGGTGATCGGCTTCAGACTCCAATTCCACTCGATGAACTTGTCCAGCGAAACGTGATCGCTGTATTCATGCGATACGATTCCGCCGGTCGAATAGGGCGAGACAACGACGAGCGGAATGCGGGTGCCGTCGCCGAAAAAATCGATCGGCTGGATATAGCCGGTATCCCAGTAGCCGCCGCCTTCGTCCTCAGTGATGAAGATTGCGGTTGACTTCCACAGGGTGGGGTTGGCCTGGATCCCATCGATGATCCTCTTGCAGAAGCCCTCGAAGAGATCGAGCTTCGAAGAGGCCGGATGGCCGTCGTTGTTGCCGCTGGGCTTCACGATGGAGACATCGGGGAGCGTGCCGGCATCGATATCCGCAAGGAACTCGGTTTCGTCGGCGTCATTCGCCAGGCGGGTAATCGGATTGGCCATGATGTTGGACTCGTACTCGAACGGATTGCAGATGTTGCAATACTCGTCGCTCGGGTCCAGGAAGCCTGGGTCCTCGGCGTTGAGATCCCACTGCTCGCCGAAGTACGTGATCGACAGGCCTGCCGCGTTCATTCTGTCGGCGATGCTGACCTGGTTGGTCGGCGGAATGGTGAAGGAGTAGGTCAACGGGTTCGCGGTGTCGTCAATGGGAGCGACGTCGCCGCTGGGAAAGTAGCCGGGGTTGTAGTTGTTCACCAGGTAGTAGTGGCCCGACTGGCAATTCGCATTGACATTCATCGACTCGAGATAGTTCCTGATGGCGGGCACGCCGCCTTCGCTCATATCGGAGCATTGGACGTAGCTGCCGCCGCCGGTGGGCGGGATGAAGCCGCTGCTGCTGAGGTAGCCGCCGTTGCCGTAACCGTCTTCCTTGGGCCAGTTGTTGGTCCCGTCCTGCGGATCGAGATCTTCGACTTCGCTTGCCGGAGGCTTGGCCGCCTTAAAGGAAGAGTTCTCGTAGTAGATGGCGTCGCCGAATCCGAACATGATGTGGTTGGCGCCGGTGCCGCCCATCACCGACTGGTGGAAGTTGTCGTTGATGGTGTAGTTGTCGGCGAGGTATTTGAAGTACGGAACGTCGCCCTCGTTGATGTTGTAGAAGCCCATCGACGCGGAACCTTCCTTCGTCGTACGGTCAGTGAAGGGCGTAGGCTGCTTCTCGCCATTGCTGCCCGTGCCCATGCTGACTTCGACAAAGGGAAAAAGGTCGTTGAGGCAGGGGCTGAGGTGGGAGTCGGTGATGTTGCCCTTGGCGCAATCCGTCTCCTGCCACATCTGGAAGAGACGGTGCGCCGGGCTTGCCGTGTAGGCGTCGTAGGGCATCTTGGAGCCGGTCAACTGGTATGGGCCGTTGGTCGGCGCATTGGGGTTCACGCTGGTGACGCGGGTGTCGGTCTTTCCGCTCTTGATTCCGGTCGCGCCCGTGGTGAGAAACCGGTTGTAGTCCCGGGCCAGGTCGGGATCAATCAGCTCGCCGACAGCTTGGGAAGTGAAAGGCGCACTCCATTCACTCTGCGTGGAGTAGCCGCCGGCCAGAACTGGTGGGAGATTCGTGTAGGCCATCTTGTCAGGGGGATTGATCGTATAAGTGTCGTTCACCGTGGCCGAATATTGTGTCGCATTAGCGAAATTCGGGCCGGGCGTGCCGTCCAGATTCACGATGCCTTCACTCTGCAGATTCCAAATATACTGGCTCTTCCCGCTTCTGGGATCGACTTTGGGCACGTAGGTTCCGAAGACGTGATCGAAGGTCCGGTTCTCACCGATGATGATGACGACATGCTGGATCGGCGAATTGGCAGCGGCCGGCGCGGTAGATTTCCTGCTTTCGGCGTTGGCGGATTGCGGAAAAGTCCCCAACACGAGCAGCGCGGTGAGCATCACCGCGCCGCACTTCAGCGTCCCGTTCGGGCCGCTGGCACGTCGACTCGAAATCATTTGAAAGACCTCCGATGGGAGAACAGGGAGCAGCCACACGCGCGCGAAGCACGACGCTTCACGGCGGACCATCCATGGCGGTGCCAGAGTAACGGGGCAGTTTCTGGAGTTTGGTCAAGGTTCGATGAATTGTCTGCGAATCTGTGAAGAAAATCCATGGATTGGCGACGGAGAGTGATGAGAGATAACGCAGAGTTATGGTTCGCTCTGCCTTGAGTCCTAACATTCGACTTCTTGGCGATTGCTTCAAAAGACGGCACGATTTTCGGACCAGCTACCTCACCTGACCAAGTGGATGAAATCTCCGCCTGCGCGAAGGGAAAATTCGATGGGAGTTCCTCGACGGTAAGGAAGGTCTGCGAGATGCTATCGTCGGATGCGCGGCACGGTATCGCAGTCGGCGTCGGCTTCTTGGTCGTTCTGGGCTGTGATCAAATCGTCAAAGGTCGGGAATCGCGATTCCAAAACGGTTAAGACCGAGGTGAAAGGCCAATGAGCTTCCAAGACGAACATCAGGAAAATGTCTCGCGGCGCGGTTTTCTAGGCGCCGGCTCTACCGCAATCGCCGCCCTGGCACTGTCGAGCGTCTCGGCGGTTGCGCAGCAATCCGTCAATACAGCTAAGGCCGAATCGGATCATTCGTTCAGTGACCCTGGCCCTGAAAATCGGCCGCTGCTCGCGCTGAACCCGGACTCGAACGCGCCTCCGCCCACCGACCATGGCGATATTGGGCCCGTCTGGTATTCCTTCGACCTTGCGCATAAACGGGTGGAGGAAGGCGGCTGGACGCATCAGGTCACTCAGCGTGAACTGCTGCCCTCCAACCAGCTTGCCGGTGTGAATATGCGGCTGACGGCAGGCAGCTTCCGGGAGCTCCATTGGCACACGGCCGACGAGTGGGCCTACATGGAGTATGGAAATGCCCGCGTCAGCGTAATGAATCCCGATGGGACCATGTTCCTCGATGACGTCGGCGAAGGAGACCTGTGGTTCTTTCCGGCTGGGTATCCTCACTCCATTCAAGGACTCGGACCCGATGGTTGCCAGTTCCTCCTGGTGTTCAACGAGGGCATGTTCTCCGAAGACAATACGTTTCTGCTTTCGGAATTCGTGGCCCATATCCCACGGGACGTGCTGCAGAAGAACTGTCGCTTGTCCTCGACCGATATAGCGAAGCTTCCCACCCGGCAGCTCTACATATTCGCAGCCGACCTGCCCGCATCATTGGCGTCAGATCGCGCCGCCATTGGAGGACCCAAGGTCGCCGCACAACAGCAATACACGTTCAAGGCAGCGTCGATGCCCCCAACGGTAAAGAATGCCGGTGGCGAAGTGCGCATCATCGACTCGAGCACGTTCCCCGTCAGCACCAGCATTGCCGCCGGCGTCGTCAAATTGAAGCCGGGGGCGATGCGCGAGTTGCACTGGCATCCCAATGCCTCGGAGTGGCAGTTCTGGATCGCCGGCAGCGGTCGGATGACGATCGTCATGCCTGAAGGAAGAGCGCGGACCCAGGACTTCAAGGCGAACGACGTGGGATTTGTGCCGGCTGTCGCAGGGCACTATGTCGAGAATACCGGGGACACGGACGTCGTCTTCCTGGAGATGTTCCGGGCATCTCGATTTGTGGATTTCTCATTGAATAACTGGATTGGACGGATGCCTCCGGAAATGGCAACGGCTCACTTGCATCTCGACGCATCCACACTTCGCAAGATACCAACGGAGAAGAATCCCATTCTTGTTGGCTGATTCCGATCGGAGGCTGCGGGAATTGCCAAGAAACGAGCGACCCGACGCAGTTTCCGGCGTACATCCACTCCAGCGTACAAGTGCATGCAATGGTGCGGGGGAAGCAGGGCCTTGATGGCATCAGCGGCATCATATAATCTTCGAGTTGCGGGAGAAAAAGGTGCGTGGAGATTCGATCCCCACGAGCCGCCGCAAGGACAACCGGAGCCGCAAGCCGGCTGCGATCCACTTCCCTTGAATTGCCGCCTCCAGTGAATCCGAAAACCGACGAAATAGAAACCGCTGGCGATCGGACGAACGATGCGGCCGATTGGTTCACCGAGTTTGTGCCGCGGCGCCGATTGACCAGCGGGCACCTGCAAACGATCGTCGGCAATTTTCTTCCCCGCCCGCGTTTCAACGTTCCTTGCCAAGCAGAACAGGTCGTAGTCGACCCGGGCGACGGTAGCCGCGTGCTGTGCCATTGCCACTGGCAGCCCGAGGCGGTGCGCGCCGGCCGCCTGACCTTCGTACTGGTGCACGGGCTCGAAGGATCTTCGAACTCACGCTACATTGTGGGCATTGCCGCGCGCGCCTGGGCCGCCGGGTGCAATGTGGTGCGTATGAATATGCGCAACTGCGGCGATACCGACACGCTGACGCCCACGCTCTACAATTCGTCGCAATCGGGCGATGTCGGCGCGGTGGTACTGCACTTCGCGTTGCGCTTTGGCCTCCAGCGCGTGGCGCTGGTCGGTTACTCCATGGGCGGCAACCTGGTGCTGAAGCTGGCCGGCGAGTGGGGCCGCCGCAAGCCGCTTTGCGCCGTGGCCGCGGTGGGCCCGGCCATCGATCTCGCCGCCAGCGCCGACGCACTGCACGAGCCCGCCAATCGCATCTACGAGTGGCGCTTTTTGCGCGGGTTGATGCGCCGCTTCCGCCGCAAAGCCGCGCTTTTTCCCAAGATTTATACAACGACACGCGTCGGACCCATCCGCTCGCTGCGCAGTTTCGACGATCGCATCGTGGCGCCGTACTGCGGCTTTCGCGACGCCGACGACTACTATTACCGCGCCGCCAGCGCCCGCGTGGTTGACCGCATCGCCGTGCCCACCCTCATTCTCCGGGCGCTCGACGACCCGTTCATTCGCCTCGTTCCCGAGACGCGCGCCGCGCTCGCCGCGAATCCGCACACTACGCTGCTCGAAACCGCGCACGGCGGCCATTGCGCCTACCTTTCCTGCAACCCGGGCAACGAGATTCATTGGGCCGAGGCGACGGCGGTGCGCTTTCTGCTAGCCAAATGCGACCAGGCGCAGAATCACTCTTGATCCTGCCGCCTCCACCTGATCCCGCCGCGTCCACCGCTTTGTCGGTACAATGAAAGACGCGCGGGCGAGTAGCTCAACTGGATAGAGCACCGGCCTTCTAAGCCGGGGGTTGTGGGTTCGATTCCCGCCTCGCCTACCATTTAGAATCAATAACTTACTCAATTCTCACCCCTTCGATCGCTTCCTTCTGTGGGCGATTTTTTGGGGAGTCCCATTCAATTTCGCTGCTAATCAGCAACTCCACCGCGCGGCGCTTCGCATCGTTGCGTGTGTGCGAGTAAGCGCCTTGCTCACGAGGGCACCGGTATGCGTTCGTAGATAGGGCCTTCTCGCATCCACGGCCTCGCCCTTTCCATCCTCGCCGGGAAAGCACTTCGGTAATTCCAGCGTCTTCGAACCGCATCAAGATTCGTGCAGCACAGCCGATTTCCCGAGTGTCGCGGCGAAAAGCGCCAGCGTCATGGGGCATGGCATCTCTCGAATCTCCAATGCCCCATTCGGGCGGTTCCACCGTTCTCGATTCCGTTGCGAGCATCGCGCAAGATGGCTCGCCGCTCCGAGCCACGCGGCTTCAGTGGCCCCAGGGGATAGCAACTGTGGAACCGCTCTACGAGCCGAGCCGGCTGGACGGGCGTGCGCCTTGCGGATCGCGTGGCGCGCAGAAATGAAGAGATATCCCATGAAATCCCATGCATTGCTTTTCACCCTTGTTGCCGCAGCCTGCACCATGGCAGGGGCCGCGCTAAATGTCATCGCACAAACCCCGGGGAACAGCGCAAAACCGGCTGTCTTATCGGCAGCCGCCGCGTCTCAGGCAGCGGAAGATGCCGTGTTCATTCAGGCAGCCCTGAACCACTTCGACTCCGCGCTGGCCGCGCGCGACGCCGGGCAGCTCCAGGCCGTGGGCATCAAGCCGACAAGTGTCAAAGCGTGGCAAAAGTTTTTCCGGAACAATCCAGGCGCTACGGTGACCGATGCCTGCCCCGTTTCCACGCTGGCGATTCTGGGCGACACAGCCACCTGGAACTGCACCGAGACGGCCACTCTAATCTCGCAAGGAAAGCCGATGCCATACCCGCTGGCCGTCCATTTCACGTTCATCCAGCAGAACGGTGTGTGGATGATCTCGGACCGTAGGTAGAGCGCCGCTTCTCCTGACGCAGTTATTCATCGAGTGCTCGAAAGCAGCCGTTGCGCGATTCGAACAGAATTCTTGCATCGACGCGTTCGGTGGCGCGCGGCATCGGCTGGTTCATGGCATTTATCCACTCAGGCGGCCCGGCTTGTCCCTGGCATGGCCTTCCTCGTGAATGTTCGCGTTCCCGCGCTTCGCGACGGCGGCATGGCCAGCAGTCCTCCAGTCAACCCGCCAAAGACCAAGCTGAAAAGAAATGTCTCCACAAAGTGGGTGTGCGCAACGCTGGGCGGCATCAAGGGATTGGGCAGAAGCAGGCCGGTCGTCCAGGCCGCAACAAACAGCGCCAGAGCGGCGGAGACCTGCCAGCGCGTGCCCCGGAACATGCGCACCAGCGGGAAGAGGACCAGGATGTACAGCACCCCGCGAAATGTCGCCAGCGGGTAGATCCAGCGTGCATGCACCCAGTTGCTTTGGAGCGCAGCGAAAAAGGAAGCGAAAGGCGTGCCTCCGTAGTATTGACGGACGGCAGGATTCTGCCACGCAACGTAGTAGCCGAAGAACAAGTAGAAAAAGACAAACGCGACAACGAGGACAATCGCCCGCCAGATTGCGGAAGAAGGCGCGGGCCACGCCGGCGCGACGACGGTCTCTGCGCCGGATTTCCATCGGCCCAGGACCAGGACGGCCAGCGGCGAAAAGAGCGCGGTTGCGACGAAACCTGCAACCACCCACGACCGGATCATTCCCGGCTGTACCTTGGATGACAGAAACGCCGCCGCCTCGATCGCATTGGCTACGCAGGAGATGCCGTAAACCGCAACGAAAATAGCCGCGGCGACTTTCCACCCATGCCAGCGCGAACGCCGGATCAGAAGAGAGACAACGCCCCCGCTGCAGAGGCAATAAATAAGGAAAGGAACCAGAAACCCTTGTGGAGCCGCCGCCGGAGCCGGTTGCGCCTGCGTCGATTGAACCGGCAACGAACTGCCGGGCTGCGAACCAAGAGGCTGGGCAGTGCGGCCCATGCCGGAGACGGCGAAGCCTATCATCTGGCAGAAAGCAAACAGCAAGCAAACCGCGAGGACTTTGAGTCCTGTCGAAACCAACGCATTGACTTTCATCGCAATTTTCCTTCGGGCGGACGCACTGGGTAATACGGGGGAGTGACAGGGATTTCGTGCCGCGATCTCTCGATGCTGGAAGCTATCAAAACATTGTCTGGATGTATGTGACTCCGGCCACATCGCGTCGTGAGAGCGAAGGTCGCCCTGAAGCGCCGGTCCTGGTAGATACGATCGAAATTCAAGGCGGTGGTATAGTTCTCTCTACCGAAATCCCTCCATGGAATGGATGGCGGAGGTGTTCCCATGGCCGTCCCTCCCGGTTCTCGTTCGCCGCGGTCCGCGTTTCTCATCGTTCTGGCGATTGTCGCCATGATCGCTGTTCCCGCGGCTCTCACACTGCACACCGTGCAGGTGTCGACGGTATTAGAGTCGCCGATCCAGAATCCGACTCCGTACGGCTACACCGTCAGCCTGTTGCTCTTCATCGTGCCTGTTCTGGTCATCGGAATCTGGTTTGTGCCGCGCGAAGGCGTCCACATTTCCAAAAGATCATTCGGGATCACCTTCGTCTTGCTGTTTCTGCTGGGCGCGTCGCTGGATTTCTTCTTTGCCGCCAAATTCTTCCGCTTTTTGAATCCCGACGCCACGCTGCGCATTACGGCGCCTGCGCTCGGCGGCGGCGTGCCCATCGAAGAATATGTCTTCTACTTCACTGGCTTCGCCTTTACCCTGCTGCTTTACATCTGGCTCGATGAGTACTGGCTCTCAGCCTATGGCGTGCCGTCCACGCATTGGAAGCGCACCGCATTCGAGCGCATCCTGCGCTTCCATCCCGCGTCGCTCGTCTGGGCGGTTGTGCTGATCGCGGCCGCGATTCTTTATAAGCGGTTCGTCGCGCACGAGCCCGGCTTTCCCGGCTACTTCATCTTTCTCGTTGTCGGCGCGTTGGCTCCCTCGGCGGCGCTGTTCCCTTCGGCGCTGCCGGTCGTCAACTGGCGAGCCTTCAGCCTGACCATGTTCATCGTGCTGCTGATCAGCCTGCTCTGGGAGGCGACCCTCGGCGTGCCCTATGGCTGGTGGGGATTTCAGGATACGCAGATGATCGGCATTCGCATCACCGCGTGGAGCCGCCTGCCGATCGAAGAGGTCTTCATCTGGATCGCCGTCACCTACGCGACCGTGATCGTCTACGAGAATGTGCGCCGCTGGCAATCGACCGACAAGTCGCTGCGGCGCGCGCTGTT
>JASHTH010000888.1 GCA_030040655.1 Acidobacteriaceae bacterium
CCCGAGAAGCTCAAGAAGCGGCTTGCCGGCGATCTGGACAACATCGTCCTGATGGCCTTGCGCAAAGAGCCGATGCGCCGTTACGCCTCGGTCGAGCAATTCCGGCAGGATATCGAGCGGCATCTCGAGCACCTGCCGGTGCTGGCGCGCAAGGCCACGCTGGCTTACCGCGCGCAAAAGTTCGCGGCCAGATACAAGACCGCAGTGGCGGCGGCAATCCTGGTTGCGCTCAGCCTCATCACAGGACTGGTGATCGCGCTGCGCGAGGCCCGCATTGCCCGCGCCGAGCGGGCACGCGCCGAACGCCGCTTCAACGACGTGCGCAATCTCTCCAACACGCTGTTGTTCAGGATCGATGACTCGATCAAGGACCTGCCGGGATCGACCGAAGCGCGACATCTGCTGATCTCGAGCGCGCAGCAATACCTCGACAGCCTTTCCACTGAAGCCGGCGGCGACGTTTCGCTGCTGCGCGATCTGGCCGAAGGGTATGAGAAGCTCGGACTGATTCAGGGAAGCGGCCGCAGCGCGAATCTGGGCGACTCGAGGTCGGCCATCGAGAGCCTGCGCAAAGCCGTTGCCCTGCGCGAGGCGATCGCACGGGCGAATCCCTCGGATCAGAGCGCGCGGCATCAGCTGCAGAAAGCTTATGAGGAGTTGGCCGACCCGCTGCTCACCGTCGATGTCGGCGAAGCCGCGGCAACTGTCGACAAGTCGATGCGATTGGCCGACGCTCTCTATCGCGAGAACACCTCGAATAACGAATTCCTGCATTCGTTGACGCTGGCCTATGAAGACCAGGCTCAAGTGCTCACCTATAGGAACGATCTCCGCGGTGCGACGGCGGTGCAGAATAAGTGCCTCGACCTGGCTAAACAATTCGCGACGAGGTCGCCCGGCTCACCGGGCCAGACATTGCTTTCCTACGAACACAAGCGCCTGGGCGGATTGCTGATCGCGCAAAAGCAGTATGCACCGGCTCTTAAGGAATACCAGGCGGCAGAGTCGCTCGATGAAACGCTACTGGCGGCGCGTCCGGACGATGCGAATGCCAGGTTTGCCATCACATACACATACAGCGACATTGGATATATCTATTGGAAGGAAGGCAGTTACTCCGCAGCATTGGTGAACTACCGGAAGGTGTTGGCGATGCGCGAGGCGCTTGCAAAGGCTGACCCGCACGATGCGCGCGCGGTCTCCGGTGTGGCGCGAACCTGCCGCTACCTGGGCGACGTCTTGCGCGATGACAAGAAGCCCGAAGAAGCGCTGCAATACGATCTGCGGCAATACGCGATTTTGGATCGGCAATCGGCTCGCGCCGCGAATGATCGCCAGATTCAAATCGACATTGCGGAAGCCGGTTGGGACATTGGAGACGACTATCTGGCAATCGCCGAATCGAAGACAGAAGGCGCTGGGAAAATGCATGCGGCGCAACTCGCGCAGCACTATCTCTTAAAGGCGCAAGCCGCGATTGCAAACGCCAAAGACCATGGAATGCTATATGGAGACTTGATAAATGCGCCAGGAGAGATCGAGCAGGATCTTTCCAAGTGCAGAAGCGTGCTTCACGCGACTCATGCCGGTTCTCGCGACGGCTTGAGTTTTCCCGGGAGTTCATGAGTGCAATTTGCAACGGGTCAATTCAACGAGGCGATATGCATCTTTTACCTGATTCGTTGTTTTTCCCTCGCTGCAACCGTTCCATTAAGCGGATTGAACTCGCCTGTCGCCACAGATCGCAATGCAAGGTGTCCTGAGAGAAAACGAAGCGCCTGAGGGACCGGCGGAAAACGTGAATCGCATACACGGTTCCTTCGCCTTGGTTGCCAGGCGCGACCGCACGGTAAGGATGGCGCAGGCCGACTTGGCGGCGATTCGGGACGCAGCAGGTGCGTGAATGGCGGAGCTTCGTTGTCAGGCGCCGGCTCGATCTGGGCAAGGCTCTCGCGGAAGCTGGGAACCTGCATCGGCACATTGCGCAAAAACACGCTACGGATCGCTGCCGCAGCCGGAGGTCCCGTGGTTGCCGCTGCCTGAAGTTGCGCGGACTGATCACGAGCATCCTGCGGCCACGCGGCCGACTGAGCGCCGATGCGCTCGGCGGCAGAGCGCAGCGTTGCCGTGTCGCCGCGTTTGGCCCCGATGCGGCTTAGCTCGAACAGCGCCGCCAGGTTGCCCGGCTGTGCTGCAAGAATTTGCGTGATCAATTGCCGGAATGCATCCTCGCTGCCCGGAGAGCCCCGGCGTTCTGTCTCGACAGCAAGCAGATACTCTGCCCACAGGTTCGGTGGATTGAGCTTGACGGCTTGGCGCAGATTGGCGATCGCGCCGGCCGGATCGCCTCGATCGCTGCCGAGAATTCCACGCAGGTAGTAGATGGAATCGTCCCTGGGCGCAAGTTTGCGCGCGCCGTCGAGGCGCTCGCCGGCAAGATCGAAGTTACGCTGGCGCAGGGCGAGGAATCCCCAGTCGGCCCAGGCGGGGGGCTCGCTGGGGCAATCTGCGCGGCCTCAGACAGCGAGCTTTCGGCACGTACATCGTCGCCGACCTGCAGCGCGGCCAGGCCGACATAGAACGTCGAGATGGATTCGTGATATTCCGCGGAAGATGGTGAAGGCAGAAAACCCGGTTCCGTTGCTCCCTTAGGAGCATTGCCTGGTCCGCGTCGAGCTCGGGAATATGCCACCCACCGCCGCAGCAGAATGGAGCGCCTTCT
>JASHTH010000889.1 GCA_030040655.1 Acidobacteriaceae bacterium
TCTAACGTCACGCGCGAGCACATCGAGCGCGCGCGCAAAATCGTGCCCATCGTCACGGTGCAGAACCGCTACAGCTTTGCCGATCGGGAATACGACTACGTGGTCGACCACTGCGAGCAGCTCGGCATCGGATTCATGCCGTGGGCGCCGCTGGCCCAGCAGCGCTTTGCGCATGAGGCACTCGAAAGGGCCGCCGAGCAACTGCAGGCGACTCCACTGCAAGTTGCGTTGGCGTGGCTGCTCAAGCGGGCAAAGAACATTCTGCCGATTCCCGGCACTTCTTCGGTCGCGCACCTTGAAGAGAACCTGGCGGCTGCGGGGCTGGAGTTGCCGAAAGCCGTTTACGAACAGTTATCGGCGGCGACCCATGAGCCGAAAAGTCTGCGGGGATGAGCTCATTCCAAATCGTCGAGATAGCAGACGAAAAACGGCCTCTCCCTGAAGATCGCAGCATCGTTCAACGCGTCATGAGAGTAAGGTGCCAAACCTCGTGCGACCGAGTACACCATCCCACTGCGAATCGATTTTACGTCGTGATACGAGTAGCCGTTGGGGAGATCGAAGAACTCAAAATGGAACGTAGTTCCGAAAGAATGGAGCGTGCCGTCCGTCATTTCGGCTACAAATGAAGTCCAGCTCATTGCTGTTTCCCCGTGGATGGTTTTGAGTAACGAAGGCGGCCACGCATAGGGAGACTCCTCGACCGAGGCTACCGCCCACTCCGCAAGATGTGACCCGCTCGAAACAAGGGTGCCGACCACGCTTTTGTACCGGTCCGGGTTGCGAGCGAGCTCCTGAAAGCGGCGCAATGCAAGTTCGACTTGGTTTCTTCGATTTTGAAAGACAACGCACGGCAGAAAAGTCCCATCTACCAAGCGAGCCGCGACGCGATACCTTTTCCCGTAAATCGGGTCTTCGAGAGGCTCGATATGCTCGCGGAGGAAAGCTCTGAGTTCGCCGCGGTTCATGGGACGTAACGTCATACGCCCAGCTCCGCCCGGATCGCGCCCGCAATAGCCTCGGCGTGGCGTTGCATCGCGCCCTCGTCTTCGGCTTCGATCATCACCCGCGCCAGCGCCTCGGTGCCGGAGTAGCGAATGACAACCCGGCCTGAATCCTTCAGCTCTTCTTCCGCCGCGCGGATGCTCTCAGCGACCGAGGGAATCGAATCGAGGGGCTTTTTCTCGCGCACCTTCACGTTCACGATGACCTGCGGATAGACCTTCAGATCTGCCGTCAGCTCTTCGATGCTCTTGCCGGTGCGGGCGATCAGATCGAGAACGACCAGGGCCGTGAGCAGGCCGTCGCCCGTGGTCGCGAGATGAGGAAAAAGGATGTGGCCGGACTGCTCTCCGCCCAGCGCGGCATGATTCGCCTGCATCTGCTCAAGCACGTAACGGTCGCCCACGGGCGCGCGCAGCATGCGAATTCCGGATCGGCGCAGAGCGGCTTCCAGACCCATGTTGGACATGGTCGTGGCGACGACCAATCCGTCGGTCAGCATTCCGCGAGCTTTCAGGTCGCGCGCCGCCACCAGCAGGATGGCGTCGCCGTTGATCACATTGTTATGGGCGCCGGCCAGCATGCAGCGGTCGGCATCTCCGTCGAAGGTGACGCCGAGACTGGCTCCGCGGGCGGCCACTTCCGCGGCTACAAACTCGGGATGCAGCGCACCGCAGTTCAGGTTGATATTGCGCCCGTCGGGCAATGTATTCAGCAGCGTGACGTCGCCGCCGAGGCGCCGGAAAAGCTCGGGTGCGATGGCTGCCGCCGCGCCGTTGGCGCAGTCGGCAACGATGCGGTCATCGCGGCGCAGCGAAAGCCCAGGCACGCATTCGAGCAGAAACCGGATGTAATCCTCTTCGTAGGCTGCGCTGTCGTCGAGCGGGGGAAGGGTCGCCGGATCGGGCGATGCTTGCGTCGCCGCGTGGCGCAGGATTTCTTCTTCGATCTCCAACTCCACCGCATCGGGCAGTTTGAAGCCGTCGCCGCCGAACAACTTGATGCCGTTGTCGCGCCACGGATTGTGCGATGCCGAGATGACGACGCCGGCATGAAAGCCGTGCGTGCGCGCCAGCAGCGCTACGGCAGGCGTTGTAATAATCCCGGCGCTTTCGACGCGCGCGCCGGCCGCGCGCAGCCCGGCGGCCAACGTTGCAGCGATCCAGGGGCTGGACTCGCGCGTATCGCGGCCGAGAATCGCTTTCGGTTCGCCCGCACTCTTGCGCAGCGTGTGACCGAGAGCAAGTCCTGCGGCGAAGATCGTAATGGGGTCGAGCGGGGCTTCACCGGCGATGCCGCGGATTCCGTCGGTCCCAAAGAGTCTGCGTGCTGAGGCTGCGGTCATGTTCTCTCGTCGGTTTTCGATTCCACTGCTTCCACGCGGCTGGTAAAGGCGCCATCGGCGACGCGAGTCGTGATTCGATCGCCACGCGCCACCTGGGCCGTCGAGCGCACCAGAGTGCCTTGCCCATCGAGCACAATCGCATACCCGCGATCGAGCACGGCAAGGGGAGATAGCGTGCGCAGCCTGGCCTCGACAGCGTGCGCGGCGGCTGCCCGCGAGCGCAGCATCCGCTCCAGCGAGTGATCGAGGCGCGTGCGGCCGGCGGCCAGCCGTTCCCGCGCGCGGCCCAGCGCCCCTCGCGGATCGCATCGCATGACGGATGCCGCCAGCTCGGAGATGTGGCGCTGGCTCCGGCGCAGCGGCTCGCAAACCGCGTCTTCCATGCGCTCGGCAAGATCGTCCAGTTGTTGCTCGCGCCGGCGAACCAATGCAGAGACACGGCTTTCGGCAAGTCCTACCGGAACGCGCGCCAGCCGCTGTCGCGCCTGCAGCAGTTGAAACCGCGCGGCTCGTTCCAGACGGTGCGCCTGAGCGGCCAGGAATTCGGCGACGCGGAACTGCGCTTCGGTGATGAGCTCGGCCGCAGCCGACGGTGTCGGCGCGCGCAGATCGGCGACAAAATCGGCGATGGTGAAGTCCGTCTCGTGGCCGATCGCCGAAACCACCGGCAGCCGCGACGCAGCAATGGCCCGCGCCACGCGCTCGCTGTTGAAGGCGGCCAGGTCTTCGAGCGATCCGCCGCCGCGGGCAACGACAATCACGTCGACCAAGCCGGACGCATTCAGCGCCGCGAGAGCCGCCACCAATTCGCCGGCCGCGCTTTCGCCCTGAACAGCGACCGGAAACAGAAGCACATTCAGTCCGGAGTGGCGCCGGCTGACGATATTGAGAAAGTCGTGAATCACGGCGCCGGTTGGCGACGTGACAATCCCTACCGTGCGCGGAAATGCGGGAAGCGGGCGCTTGCGGTCTGCGTCGAAGAGCCCTTCGGCCTTGAGTTTCTCCTTGAGCTGCTCGAAGGCAAGCTGAAGCGAGCCGGCGCCCACCGGCTCCATGGTTTCGGCTACAAGCTGCATCTGGCCGCGCTGATCGTAGACGCTCACCTTGCCGCGCACCAGCACATGCAGGCCGTCTTCGGGGCGGAATCGCAGCAGCAGCGCCTGACGGCGGAAGAGCACTACCGGCAACTGCGCATCGGCGTCCTTCAGCGTGAAGTACACATGGCCGGAAGGCGCGGGGCGGAAGTTTGAGATCTCGCCTTCCACCCACACGTCGCCGTAATCCTGCTCAACCAGTTCGCGAATCTCCGCAACCAGTTCGCGCACCGGCCAGATGCGGCGCATCGGTGCGGGCTCCTCGAAGTTGAGGTCGAGCTGAGGCGCAAATGAGCCTTCCTGACTCACCAGAATCCAGTTTACC
>JASHTH010000123.1 GCA_030040655.1 Acidobacteriaceae bacterium
GGCACGATCGTGTACACCGCGAATGGGGACAAGTCGTTTTCGAAAGAACGCGTCGAGGTCTTCGCCCAGGGGCGTGTCGCCGTTCTCGACGACTTCAGGGAGTTGGTGACGATCCGCGACGGGAAACGTTCGACCGCCAGGTCGCGGCTGAGAGTCGACAAGGGCCATCGCGGCGAGTGGGTCGCGTTTGCCGAGGCCATCCGCAAGGGTGGACCGTCGCCGATCCCTTTTCAGGGAATTGTGAACAGCACGCTGGCCACCTTTGCCTTGGCACGCGCCGGCTCGGAGGGGATTGCGGTCGAGATCGATACCGAAGGATTCGTTTCCCAGGTGCGCGGGGGCGAATGGAGCGCGGCGGAAAGCGATCAAGCGGAATAAGATCTTCCAAATCGTCTATGCGCCGGATTTTTTCCGGGCCACGCGCAATGCCTCCTCAACGGCTTTCGCCGCGCGATTCTCGCGGCCTTCGGCCGACTGGTAGTAGAAGATCCCCATCAGATGATTTCGACGTTGCGCTGCCGTCATAGCCTTCCAGCCGGCCTCCGCCAGCGGTTGCCGTGCGAATGCCGCCCTCAGGATCGGCGGTGTCTCCTGTTCGCCTTCCATGGCGAGGAGCAGGCGTTCGGCCATCCGTTCGGCCATGATCTTGCGCGACGCGGGATTCTTGACCTCGGCCACCATCGCGCCAAGTGTCCTACGTGTGTACTCACTGAGTCCGTCGAACCACTTGCGCAGCTGCCGGTCGGCTCTGAGCGCCTTGTCGAGCTCCGGCGGCATCAGCGCCGGACGCTCCTCGAAGTCCGGCTCCAGCGCGATCTGCACTGTCGATCCGACCTTTGCTTTTGCACCCACCTGCATGCGCTTGTTGACCAGCAGCATTCGCTCCCCGGTCTGCGGATAGGGAAAGAGCGCGGTGCGAAAGGCAAAACCGTTGATCGTGCCGCGCACGCGATTGCCGCGCCGTTGGGGCCACTCCTTGGCCGGATCGAAGGGGATGCGCGCGATCACCCAGCGCAGCTCATTGCCGAGCGCCTCGAGCACGGCGCGAAATTTTTGGGGTGAAGACTTCTTGGCCGGCATGGGGCAAAGCCAGTATGCGGCTTATGCGAGCAAACGAGCAATCTTGTCCCTTGGCCAATAAACTATCTTCATGGACGTCCTGTACGGCCTGCATCCCGTCGAAGAGGCCCTCAAAGCGGGGCGACGCCGCTTCGATCACGTCCTGGTGGCCCGCGAGCGCCATGACGATCGTCTCGAACGGCTCGTCGCCGCGTGCCGCAAGGCCGGGGTTCGCGTGCGCCAGGAGCCGCGCGATCAGCTCACGCTGGTTGCGCAGACGCAAGCCCATCAGGGAATCGTTGCGCTGGTACGCTCTTGGGAGTTCCTCACGATCGAAGACCTGTTCGAACCGGACTCATCCCGCGCTGCGTCCGGCACTCGCCTCCTTCTTGCCCTCGACGGGATCGAAGACCCGCAGAATCTCGGCGCGTTGCTGCGCGTGGCCGATGGCGCCGGCGTCGACGGCGTCGTGCTCACCGAGCGACGTTCCGCGCCTTTGAGCTCCGCGGCCCTCAAAGCCAGCGCCGGCGCGGCCGAGCATCTGCGCATCGCGCGCGTAGTCAACCTTGTCCGCGCGCTCGAAGATCTGAAGCGGCACCACTTGTGGGTCGTTGGCCTTGACGAGTGCGCGCCGACGGACTACGACCGGTTTGACCTCACCGGCAACTGCGTCATGGTTCTGGGCCGCGAAGACGCCGGCCTGCATGACCTCGTCCGCCGCACCTGCGACCACCTTCTGCGCATCCCCATGGCCGGCGGCGTGAGCTCGCTGAACGTCTCCACGGCCGCGGCCGTCGTTCTCTTTGAGGCCGCGCGACAGCGGCGATCGAATTCGAGCGGCGCTCTCAAAGCGGTCGAGGCCGCGTCGAAACCTATGAAAGCGCGGAAAGGTCTGGGTTCATGAAGCTTGGTTTCACCTCGGCTGCGACGATGGCGGCCTTGTGCCTGGCGCTGCCCTCGGGCAGCATTGCCGCACAGAGTCCATCCACCGCTTCACCGCAAAGCGCGCAATCGGCGCCGGCGCAGCCGAACACGGCACACGCACCGTCGAGCCAGGTCATCTTCTCGCGCTCCGTCGATGAAAACGGCGAGGTAAGCACGCAATCGGGCGCGTCTACCGCTCGACCGGAGATCAGGACCGTCACGGCGCCGACGGCTGACGACGCCGACCGCCGTGCCGTCAGGGTCACCAGCCTCGACCTCGACGTACACCTGCGCACCGCCGAGCAGCGAATTGCCGTGCGCGCTCTGCTCACTGTCCGCAACGACGGCAACACTCCGCTCGCCCGTATCCCGCTGCAAATCTCCTCGTCCCTCACATGGGAGCGCATTCGCGTCAACGGACGCGATGTCGCTTTCAACGTGGCGACGCTCAACTCCGACACCGACCACACCGGCCAGCTCCTCGAGGCCGCCGTTCTGCTCGCCATGCCGCTCGCGCCCGGCGCCAGTCTCCCGCTCGATGTCGCCTATTCGGGCACGGTTCCCGCCGACGCCAAGCGCCTGCTCGCCATCGGAACTCCCGACGAAACGGCGCTGCTTTCCGACTGGGACCAGATCGGCGTCGATTTTACCGGCCTACGCGGCTTCGGCAACGTCGCCTGGTACCCGGTGTCGAGCATCCCGGCGATCCTTGGCGACGGCGCGCGCGTCTTCGACGAGATCGGTGAGCAAAAACGCAAGCTCTGGGGCGCACGGTTCCGTTTGCATCTCGCCGTGGAGTATCCGGCAGACCAGGCACCTACGGTGGCGCTCATCAACGGCCATTCCGTTCCGCTCGCAGTTACCGGCGGCTCGGTGAACGGAGAAGTCGATGGAGTGGCCACGGCCGTTCTTGGCCCGATCACTCTCGGATTCGAAGCGCCCAGCCTTTTTGTCGCCATTCGTACTCTGCACGCTAGCCCCCACATGAATTTGTGGGCCCTTGCCGGTAACTCCGACACGGCCACAGCCTGGACCAACGCGGCATCGAGGGTCGTCCCGTTCCTGGAGAACTGGCTCGGAGAACGTCCGAGCGCTCAACTCGCAGTTCTCGATCTGCCCGATCCGCAGGACGCGCCCTTCGAAACGGGCTCCATGCTCGCCGTTCCGGTGCGGCAGGCCTCACCGGATACGCTCGAAGGCCCTCTCGTTCATGCGCTGGGTCACGCCTTTCTCCACACCGGCGCGCCGCCCCCGGAATGGCTCGACGAGGGCGTGGCAACCTTCATGGAAACGCTGTGGACCGAAAAGCAGAACGGCCGCGAAAAGGCGCTGGAAACGCTGGAATCGTCGCGCCAGGCGCTGGCGCTCGCCGAGCCCGGCAGCCCCGGCCAAAGCGCGGGCCAGCCGCTGGCCTCGGCGATCTCGCCGATCTATTACCGCACCAAAGCCGCCTACGTGCTGTGGATGCTCCGCGACATCGTCGGCGATTCGGCACTCTCCGCCGCGTTGCGCGCCTACGTTCCCGGCGCAACGGTCAATCGCCCTGCAATCGCAGCCTCGCCGGGCCCGGCGATCGCCGAAGTCGCGGCTCCGCCGAGCGGTCCAGCGTCCGGGCCCGCCGCTGTTCCCGCCAGTCCGCTCGCCAGAGCCGCCGCCGAATTGCGCCAGGACGAAGCGAGCCGGTCCGCCGATGCCGCCGCTCGGCCTCCATTCGAGAAGCTTCTCGAACGGTCCGGCGCCGGTCCCGATCTTGCATGGTTCTTTTCCGATTGGGTCGATGCCGATCACGGGCTGCCCGATCTCGGCATCGCCAGCGTTTTTCCCAGCTCTGCGTCGGCCGACTCCTGGCTGGTGACCGTGAACCTGTCCAACAACGGCTACGCCGCAGCCGAAGTGCCGGTCACCGTGCGTTCCGCAGCCACGTCCATCACGCAGCGCGTGCTCATTCCCGCGCGCGGCAAGATCTCGCGCCGCATTCTCATCCAGGGCAAACCCACGCAAGTGCAACTCAACGATGGGACGGTGCCGGAAACGCAGGCGAGCGTGCACGTGATGGACCTGGATCAAACATCGCAGAATCAGCAGCAGTGATCGGTTCGTTGCATCATTCGTATCGCAACGCCGCCATGGGATCGACGCGCATGGCGCGGCGCGAAGGCAAGTAGGCCGCGACCAGCGCGATGGCGAGCAACAGCAGCGACACGCCGGCGTACGAGATTCCATCGAACGGCCCCAGCCCGTACAGCACCATGTGCAGCAGATACGAATCCGCAGTCGCAAGCACCAGGCCAGCGATCAATCCGGCGATCACCGGGCGCGTACTGTCGCGCACAATCAGCGCGACGATCTGCCCTTTTCTGGCACCCAGCGCCATGCGGATGCCGACCTCGCGCGTGCGCAGCACCACCATGTAGCTGACGGATCCGAAGATGCCCATGGAGGCCAACACCAGCCCGAAGATGCCGATGGTAATGGCGATCAGGGCAATGAGACTCGACCCGAAGAACGCACTTGTCTGGCGAAGCATTGCTTCAAGCGTAGAGGCCGTCGCCACGATGTTCGCATCGATGCTTTCGACCAGCGGACGAATCGCATCCATCGCGTGCGTGGGATCGTCGCGCGTTCGAATCAGGATCGGAAACTCATACGCGTTCTCTTGCGGCAGGGGAAGGTACACCTGGTCGGAGTCGCTCGAGTCCATCATTACGCCGCGCGTCTCGCGCGCGACTCCGATCACCTCGTACACTCGTCCATCGGGGACGATCTCTCCAGGCGGGTGCCAGCCGAAGAGGTCTGTGCCACGCCGGAGCGTGCGTCCAATTGGAATCCGTCCCGGCCACAATTGCTTGGCGACCGACTCGCTCACGATCGCGACCGGCTCCGGCTGACCGAGTTGCGCCGAAAATCCGTGCCCGAAGAGCAACGGGATTCCCAGCGTGGCAAAGTAATTCGGACGGACATAGGTGTAGTAGAGATAGGCGCGCGTATTGCGCGGCGTGGGTCTTTGTCCATCCAGCGAAACCGCCGCACCGCGTAGCGCATCGTCGTCGGGCGCGCGCCCGAATGTGAC
>JASHTH010000890.1 GCA_030040655.1 Acidobacteriaceae bacterium
GTGGCTCCATCCGTGACGATATACTGCATGTCCTGCATGTTGGGAACATCGAGGCGTGGATAGAACACTTCGGTGGTAATGCCTTTGGCGACAGTGAACCAGACTTGGCTCGTGGTATCCGCCGAAGTGCCGACCGCCAGCTTGTTGCCCGTGGTCCAGGCGGCGGCAGCGCCAGGACCATCGCTCGCGGCGCCCCCTGTCTGTGACCGGACCGGAGACACGACCAAAATGAGCGCTACTGCAGAGGCGATTCCATGAATGAGGATACTGCGCAACGCGGGTATTCGCTCGAAACGATTCACGAGTGCCTCCATTTCGATCTGGAGTACGCCATTAAGCGGAGTATAGCGGCGAACCGCGCGGGTTGCGCGAAAAGAATGGAGTTGTCGATGACATCGGCCTTTGTCATTGAAGAAAGCAAGCCGTTCGGCCTCCGAGCCGGAATCCGGTAGCACCCAAAATAGGAGGTGGTCGAAGGAGCCACTTCCAAATGGCATCAACAAAACCGCCTCAGAAACCTGCGGACCAGTGTCCAATCCTAACAATTCCTGAACTGGAGCATGCCAAGGCGGCCGCGCTCGGTACGCTCGTCTCATTGCATTCTCGCCGCGCCTACAAACATGCCATGGACCAATTCATCGCGTGGTACTGCTCCGAGCCGCGACTTGGATTTAACCGTATTGTGGTTTTGCGTTATCGCTCGTTCCTCGAATCGCTTTCATTGGCGGCCGCTACGATCAATCTTCATCTGTCCGCCATTCGCCGCTTAGCTGATGAGGCGGCGGAAAGCAGCTTGGTAAGCCCCGAGTTGGCAATCGGAATTCGTCGGGTGAAGGGGGCAAGCGGCTCGGAAGAAGAATTGGCAACTGGCTGTCATGTGATCAAATCCAAGATCTTCTGAATTCCATTCCGCAAAGCACCCTGCGAGGGAGTATAGACGCCGCGTTGATCGGACTGCTTGTCGGATGCGGCTGGCGACGATCGGAAGCCGTGACCCTGCGCTTGGAGCAGATTCAACGGAGAGAGGGGCACTGGATCATCGCAGACTTGTGTGGCAAGTGGGGGACGGCTCCGAACTGTTCCCGTTCCAGCTTGGTGCAAGGCTCTAGTCGACACTTGGCTTCGCGCTTCCGGTGTAACCGGAGGCTTGGTTTTTAGGCGAATCTGGAAGAACAGGACCGAACTGAGTTTCGGCGTTGCCACGGAAGCTGTTTGGAGTGCGATGAGACAGTACGCCCAGCGGACCGGCATTGACAACCTTGAACCCCACGATCTTCGTTGCACCTGTGCTCGTCTCTGCCACGGCGCCGGAGGAGAACTAGAACAGATTCAATTTCTTCTCGGCCACGCATCGGTGCAAACGACCCAGAGGTATATCGGATGCCGGCAAAAGTTCAAGGAAGCAGTCAATGACCGGTTCCAAATCTCCCTTGCAAGAACGGCGTGATAATCCGGTTTATCACGAAGCACTTAGTCACGCGACATCCATTCTCCGCTCGGCGGGCTGCCAGACCCAATAAGGAGCCAAGCTTTTCCAGCGAGGGGCTCTTCGTACAGGCTTCGCGCAACTGTAAGCTAAGTCGACGCACGAGCTTTGACAACCGTCGCGGTCTCTATCGGACTTGTGAGATGCGCCCGGAAGACAAATTGAGAAGAACGTCGGCAAATTGGACTTCGGAAATACCCTCAAGAGTGTCGGTGCCGTTGGGCTTGATCACAGTTGCCTTGATGCTGTTTCCGCTCACTCTAAAACCAGAACTCTTCGCCGGTTAGGTAACTCTTGTTGTCCCAGAACCGCCCTTCAATGAATCATCTCCCGCGCTGCCCATGATAGTAACACTTCCAGGGCCGGCACTTATCATATCGTTCGCAGGCCTGCCAAAAAGAATCGATTTACTTGCCTTGCCGACGATTTTTACTCCCGGAAGTGTAAGCGTAGTGTCATCCTTTCAATTGCCCACAAATTGTGCGGAATCCGCGGGGATATTAGCGGCGTGTATTCGGTCTCAAGTCAGGTACTTACGTTGACGCAGATGTCATGGCGCAGTGGGAGCCATGAGCCAGCGGCAAGTGAGGGGTGGTGTCAAAGGACAGGAGACTGCAGATGCAGGCGGGTCGGATGAATGGATTGACAATGAGGTTGTGGGATGCGAATTCCAGGATGCCCGCCACGGCAAGCGGCTGCGACAGCTGTTGGAGCAATTGTCGAGCAAGGTAGGCGCGGTGACACCGTGGGCCTGCCAGGACTGGGCAAACACGAAAGCCGCCTATCGCTTCTTCGGCAATGATCGGATCAGCGAAGCCAACATCCTGGCGGGCCACTTTGCCTCGACGCGAGCGCGGTTCGCGGCGGCCAGTGGATTTCCCATGCTGATTCTTCACGACACGACGGAATTCTCCTATCGGCATGAAGATACAGCGTCCATCGGGATGCTGAAGAAGATCCCTAATTCCATCGCCAAACCCGGTCCACCGCGCTATCACACCAGTTGCGGGATTCTCATGCATTCCAGTCTGGTGATCACACGAGAAGGCACGCCGCTGGGGCTGGCGGCCATCAAGTTCTGGAACAGAGACAAGTTTCATGGAGCCAACGCGCTGAAGCGCAGGATCAACCCCACGCGCGTGCCCATTGCACAGAAAGAGAGCATACGGTGGCTGGAGAATTTGCGTCAATCCACCGAACTGCTCGGCGATCCGGGCCGTTGTGTGCATATCGGAGACCGGGAGAGCGACATCTACGAGCTGTTCTGCCTGGCGCAGCAACTGGGCACGCACTTTCTTGTGCGAACCTGCGTTGACGGGTCCGCCGGAGATGGCGCTACCACCATTGCCGCACAGATGAAGAGTTCAGAGCTGCGCGGGTTGCATCCGGTCCAGGTGCGCAACCGACGCGGCGAATTCACCACCGCGGTGCTCGAAATGCGCTATCGTCGCATCGTGGTTCGTCCTCCGAAGGGCAAGCAGAAAGATTATCCGGAATTGATTCTCACGGCGATTCATGCCAAGGAAAGAAACGCGCCTAAGGAAAGGGAGAAGATCGACTGGAAGCTGCTTACCGACCTACCAGTACGCTCCTGCCTTGACGCCATCGAGAAGCTGGAATGGTACGCCCAGCGATGGAAGATCGAGACCTTCCACAAGATCCTCAAGTCCGGATGCAAGGCCGAAGAAGCGAAGCTGACAACGGCCGAGCGGCTGGTGAACCTGATTGCAATCCTCTGCATCCTGAGCTGGAGAATTTTCTGGATCACGATGCTGAACCGCATTTGCCCGAAAGCATCGCCGGACGAAGCCTTTACAAAACTGGACCAATTCTTGATGGACGAGAGGCTGCCGGATAAGCCCTCCGCTCGTCCTGTTCCTTCCATTGCCCACTACATCGTTAAACTCGCCCGTCTTGGCGGCTATCTCGCTCGCACCCACGACCCTCCACCGGGCAACACCGTCATCTGGAGAGGTCTATCCCGGCTAACAGACATCGAGCTCGGCATTATGATCGGAGTTCAACTTGTGGGTAATTGAAAGCCTGTCTTCCCCAGCGGACTCGGCGTCGAAGGGGTGTAGACGATGGGTTCATGGCAAGCAGTGGGATGCGAGTTCGGCGGAGCGTGTTCGAGGCTTTCGCAAAAGCACGATCCATTCCTGCACGCGATGGCTTCGAGATCGTGCAGGGCAGACGACGACTCGGCCTGACTCAAGAACAATTGGCAGCCGCGCTAAACGTGACGATTCAGACGTTGCGGATCTGGGAGGCGGGACAGGGCACCAAGCACATGAGCAGGAAGACCAGAGACCTGCGTGAAGTGCTCTCCCGCATGGATGACTACGTAGTCGCTCCAAAAGAGAAAGCGTGGCTGTCAGCTCCGATTGAAGCATTTGGTGGACGCTCGCCGCAAGAACTGATCAAGGAAGGCCGAATCCGTGAGATGGTTGTCGAGTTTGACAGGTTAGGAGCGAATTCAAATGAATCCTGAATCGCAGCGGCCTTCGGGGCTGCTTTTCCGTGTCAGCAGAAGATGACGACGCATGGGCGATTCCTGATTGGGTCTATGCGAAACAAGACAGAACCTTCGGATATCGCTTCGACGATTCGATGGGTGTGTGCAGGGTTCTATTCAGATCCTCGAAAGGGTTGGGATGCTTCATCGAAACGCTGGCGCGCTTCCGCGTAGACGTCTCCTTTGTCGCCGACTTGGCGCTCATGGAAAACGGCGAGGATGACTTCACGGCCTTCGGCACGGTCCGCAGGGTATAGCTCAAAGGGCCCTGCATTGGCTCGGCAAATGTGGAAAGCGAGTATGCCGACATTTACGCCCTTGGATGGGTCAGTCGTCTTAGGTCCGCGCTGGCCGGGATCGCGGTCAAACTTGGAATGGAGGACATCGATTTGAGTTCGCTTGAACGGCCTGAGCCCCGCCTGTTGACACAGCGGGCTGGCCGAATCGCATTCGAACTCGGATCATTGAATCGAAAGGTGCTGTCTGAACGCGAAGGTTCGACTCCCTTCTTCTGCATAATTAAGTCATTTACTTTCGTTAGCTTACGGATAGAATCCGCGTCGCTGAAATTCGCGCAGCGCAGCCTCGTTCGCTAAGCTAGAGCGAGCCGACTTCCCCTTACAAATCGGGATTCGATCCTTGCATTGGCGATGATGTGCTCATCGAGGCTTCACCAGCTTCGATGGATGTTGGACGGAAGCCCGTTACCGGGAGTTACCTGACGATCGCCAGTACCGGTCGTTAGTGCAGAGCGGCATATTCGGCTTTCGCTTGGCGAAGAATAGGAATGTTGGGGTCAGCATCCTTCCACAATGCGAGGAACTGCTCATAGGTCTTTTTCGCTCCGTTCCTATCTCCCTCAAGAACCTGTGCTCGCGCGAGTTGCAGCCTTGCGAGAGAGTTGAGGCAGGCAAATCCCAACGACACGAGATTGGGATGGTCGATCAGTTTTTGGAATTCGGCGGCGGCAGACCGTCCATCTCCCAGTTTCAAATAGGCCAACCCTCGTAGATAGGACGGAATGAGCCCACTGGGGGAGTCGAGGTTGGCCATGAAATCGCGGTGGCGCACAGGTTCGAGTGTTTGGACTGCCTCTGCGGAGTGATTCTGTTCCAATTCGATGGCCGCGTAAAGCATGCCGGAATCGTAAATGCGCTCTGCGCTCGTGAACGGCAATTCTGCTTTGAGTGTGTTTACGTATTTTTCCGACTCACTGGCGTTTCCGCTTCGAGCGAGTGCCAATGCCAAGTGGACAGTCTGACGTCGAGTCAACGGGTTGTTTTGTTGTGCGAGAAATCGATGCAGAATTTCTTTCGCCGCTTGGGGGTCACCCATCTCAGCATAAATCCAAGCACTGCTCAGCGGAGCATCGCCTGTGAAGCTGGAATTATCAGTTCGCCCACCGGCATTCTTGGCCGCTGCATTTGCCTCTTGTATCAGTTGAATCGCATGCCGAAGGCGGCCTCGGTTATATTCCCACCAAGCGTGCTCGCTGAGAATGTCAGACAGGTTTTCTGGATTGTCTCGCGCCCAGACCATTTGCTCATTAATACCAGCATCGTTCTCTTGCGCCTCAGCCAAGTCCAAAATGGCTTCGTGGGAGGTTGCGTCATCGAGGTGACGCGAGACTGAATCCCTGAACGCCGTCAGCGCTTCGTCATTCCTCTGCGCA
>JASHTH010000891.1 GCA_030040655.1 Acidobacteriaceae bacterium
TTTCGAATACAGCCGAAATTGCCCGGATTTGAGTTTGCGAATCATGCGATCTTAGGGCAGTTTAGGGCATAGTGTGTCGGTTCGGACCTCGCCCAAGGTCGCCGCTCCCTGTTGATCCCACGCCAACGACGAACAGATGTCGTTGGGGACCCCGGGGTTGGTCGCGTCGACATTGCGATCTTTTTTCGGCTACATCCTTTCCTAAACCGCCATTGATGTGAGAGTTTTCGTTCGGGTGCAATTCCCTGCCGGCCGCGCAGCAACGACGATGCGCCCTCCGGACAAGGACCCCCTCGGCGCGAGCGTCGATCGACGGTTTTTCTCACACGAACGGCTGTTCTCTCAGGAGGTTTCGTGCCGTGGTCAGCCGCTATGAGTTCCATGCTGGCGCGCCGGGCCGGCTTCGTCGTGTTTGGCTCTCTGCATCAACGCAATGAGCGGAATGATGGCCAGGAAAAGCACGCCCATCACGCGAAACGACTCGACGTAGCTCAGCAACGACGACTGCTGCTGAAGCGACTGGTAGACGAGCGCCTGAGCTCCATGCGCGGCTGCCGTGGCGTCCAGCCCCCGCTCTCGAAGCGTCGCGGCCAGTGCCTGAAACTCAGGTCTGCTCAGAGATTCCGGCGTAATGTGGGCCGCGAGAATCTGCTGATGAAACTGAGAGCGCCGTGCGATCGCCGTGGTGACGAAAGAGACGCCGACACTCGATCCGATGTTGCGCATCACACTGTAAAGGCTCGTGGCGTATCCGGTCTCCTCTTTGGGAATGGGGGCCATGGTGAGGGTGGTCAAAGGCACGAAGAGAAACGCCAGGCCTGCTCCCTGCAGGACAAGATCCCAGAGAATATCCCATGTTCCCGACTGCAGGGTCATATGGGAAAAGCCGAAGAACGAGAGGCCTGCCACGGCAAATGCCGAGGCCAGCATCCAGCGTTCGTCCCAGTTCCGACCCAGGAGATAACCGACCAGTGGCATAAACAGCGCCGTCGCAATTCCCCGAGGGCTCATCCAAACGCCGGCAATGGTAGCCGTCCAACCCAGCAGCGTTTGCATGAAGAGAGGCAGCAGAACCAGGCTTCCATAGAGGACAAAACCCAGGATGGTGACCAGCGCAATGCCGGTTGTGAACGGGCGATAGCGAAACAGCCTGAAGTGCACGATCGGCTCCTTCGCCATCAGTTCACGGATGACGAATGCGCTCAGGAACACCGCCGCTATGACCGCGAGCGCGCGGATGAGGCCGGAACCGAACCAGTCTTTTTCCTGGCCCTTGTCGAGCATGATCTGCAGGGAGCCCATGCCCAGCGCGAGCATTCCTAGTCCCCACAGATCGACGCGCAGCGACCCGCGCCGGATGTACGGCGGATCGAAGACGAAGAGCGCGATCAGGATGAAACTGAGGATGCCAACCGGCAGGTTGATATAGAAAACCCAACGCCAGGTGGAGTTGTCGGTGATCCAGCCGCCGAGCGTTGGACCAAAGATGGGAGCGACGATAATGCCCATACCCCAGAAGGCCATCGCCTTGCCGCGCTCCTTGCCGGGAAACTCCTCCAGCAGGACGGCCTGAGAAAGAGGCTGGATTCCGCCCCCGGTCGTGCCCTGTAAAACACGGAAGATGATCAAAGCGGGCAGACTTCGGGCTGCCCCGCAAAGGGCGCTCGACAGCGTAAAGCCCGTGACGACCGTCAGCAGCAGCCGCTTGCGGCCAAGAAAATTGGCGAGCCAGCCAGTGATCGGCAGAATGATGGCGTTCGCCACGATGTAGGACGTGAGCACCCAGGTGGCCTCCTCGGTGCTCGAGGAAAGCGATCCGGCAATATGAGGCAGACTGACGTTGACGACCGAGGTGTCGAGAACCTCCATGACTGCGCTGGACATCACCGCAATGGCGATGATCCAACGTCGACGCGCGGCCTCACGGGTCAAGGGATCAGAGGCAACTGGCGCTTGGGCTGGAGCCGAAATGGCTTGCGAGATCGTCGACGGCCCCATGAGTCAGAATTCGCTCCTCTCCGCCCAACCCGCCGTGTCTGCGGTCACAGGTAGCCGGATGTGCTCAAAACGGCCTGAGCTGTTCGCCTGAGGCAAAAACCCTTGCACCTTCGCGCCTTTTACACGGTCGAAGTTAGACCACCTTATATAGTCTCTATGAATTGACGTAGCCGCCGCTCTGTGGTAGTCTTTATCGGCAAAAAGGAGGTCGAGGGTATGTGTATCTACGCGCGCGCACGCGCTCCGGATCGGTCCGGCGAAAGGAAAGCACCATGCGGAAATCTACTTTCATTACCATTGCCGCCATCATTCTCGGGCTCACAGTAGCCGGATCCTCCCTGGCCGCTGCCCAATCGCAAGAAACCACCCATACAACCAAGAAGACGTTCGGATACCTGGATTCTCGCGGGGTCTTTCACGCCATTCCGCGCGCGATTCCGGACCCGGAAGTCAACGGCCGCACCTACAGTGGAACGCTGGAAGTGGACGTGACCATCACCTTAGAGACCAAGATAACCACGAGCGACAAGGTCATGTGCGAGGCCGATTTCATCGCCAGCTCGACCGAAATTGCGACGCAATCGGTGATTGGCTACGAAGAGACGGCGATGGTTTATGCCAGCACAGCGATAAAAACCACCAACCCTCCAACCAATCCAGCGTCTATGCCTGAATCCAGTCCATCCACCGTCTCCTGCAAGGTCCTCATTCCATATTCGTGGACGCTTTTGCCGTCCGGACCGGAATACACCAATTCTCTTCAGGGTGACCTGAGCCTGGTGATCGCTTCGGTAAGTACGACGACCGGGGCGCAGACGCCGTTGCGCACCAATCAGCAGCCGATCCCGGTGTTGACGTTTCCTGAGGAGTCCAACGGCAGCACAACCAAATATACGGTCAAGGCAACGTTATAAGCCCGCTCGCCGAGGCCGCAGCCAAGCCAATTCTCCGCTCGACGAGGAGCGGGCTTGAGCTTCGGCCGTGGTCCGTTCGAGCGACGCGTATTGACACATCTCCAAACCGGCCTCATGCAGCAGCACCGCGAGCTTTCATCGGATCTGGAGCCTCCCATGTACGACCTTATCTTTACCTGCCATCCTGGAATCTCTCCGCAGAGCCTGAAATGTTCCTCCCCGGCGCCGAGCCGATCCTCCCTCTGTCGATCTGCTGTTCCTTTGGCCCGAGGAACGGCTCTACTCGTCGTTGCATTTTTCCTGCTGGGCGGTGCTTTTTTGCGCGCTCAGTCCGCGGAGTTTCTCCGCGCGCAAATCACGGTGGCGAACAGTGCGAATAACGGGCTTTACGGGACGTTCGGCGTTGCGGTGGACAGCCAGGGGAATGTCTACATCTCCGACTGGAGCGGCCGATTGCTGAAAGAGACGCCGTCAGGCGTCGGATTCGGCGGTTATACCCAAAGCGTGATCCTGAGCGGCCTGAGCGATCCGAATCATGTGGCAGTCGATAGCCAGGAAAACGTATATCTCGCGGACTCGAGCGGCCGGGTTCTAAAGGAAACTCCATCCGGAGGAACTTATCTCCAGACGGTAATTGCCACTGCCGCCGCAAACGGCATCACCCAGCCGAGCGGCGTCGCCGTCGATCAATACGGAAACGTCTATGTTTCGGATTTCACGGGGGGCGAAGTCTACAAAGAGACACTCTCCGCAGGAAGTTACACGCAGAGCGCCGTGACTTCCACGGCGGACGGGCTCTTCGAGCCGAGCGGCGTCGCCGTGGATGCAAACGGCAATGTCTTCATCGCCGATATTGGCAATAATCGCGTGGTCGAAGAGAAGCCTTCTGGAAGCAGCTACGTGCAGAGCGTGCTGGCGAGCGGCCTGAACCAGCCGTTCGGTGTTTCGGTCGACAGCGGTGGAAATGTCTATATAGCCGACAGCACAAACAACCGTATCTTGAAGGAGACTCTTTCGAATGGAAGCTATGTTCAAAGCGTGTTGGTAACTGGCTTGACTCATCCCGACGACATGGCCATCGACACAAACGGGAATCTCTTCATCGCCGACACCGCGGCCAGCATGCTGCTGGAAGAGAAATCCTCACAGGTCGATTTCGGGCCTGTCTCCGTGGGCGGCGCCAGCAGCACGAGCATCGCGCTGACCTTTCAATTCAGCTCAACGACGACGTTGAACAGCAAGACTCCGTACCAGATTCTCACCATGGGCGCGCCGGGTGAGGATTTCACCGACGCGGGGTCGGCGACGTGCACGGCAACCACGTTCAGCTCCGGGAGTACTTGCGTCGTGAATGTGACGTTTTCGCCCAAGCTCGCCGGAACGCGAAACGGCGCGGTGATTCTCATGGACTCCAGCGGAAACGAGCAGGGAACGGCTTATATCGCGGGAACGGGACAGGCGCCGCAGATCGGCTATTTATCCGGCGTGCAGACGGTGATTGTGCCCTGCTGCACG
Organism: Acidobacteriaceae bacterium; assembly: GCA_030040655.1. Classification (GTDB taxonomy): domain Bacteria; phylum Acidobacteriota; class Terriglobia; order Terriglobales; family Acidobacteriaceae; genus Telmatobacter. The sequence continues at coordinate 4,428 of JASHTH010000891.1, forward strand.
TACTGGCCCGCAGGAGTCGCAGTGGATGGGAACGGGGCTGTATACGTCGCGGATCAGACCAACGATCAGGTGCTCAAGGAGACTCCGTCGAGCGGCAGCTATGGGCAAAGCGTCGTCGCCAATGCGACGACGAACGGGCTCTCGCAACCTGATGGCGTGGCCGTGGACGGCGCAGGAGATATCTACATAGCCGATCCCTTCAACGACCGCGTGCTGAAGATGACTCCTGCAAGCAGCGGCTACGCAGCAACCGAGTTGACCTCCGATTGCCACCTGTGTCACGGCGTCGCGGTGGATGGCAGCGGAAATGTATACGTAGCCGATAGTTGGAACAATCGTGTTTTGAAGGAAACTCTGGCCAACGGAAGTTACACCGAAACGGTGATCGCCAACAGCGCAAACAATGGAATTGGCGTTCCCTATGGCGTTGCGGCCGACGGCAACGGAAATGTCTACATTGCCGATACCTTCAATGACAGCAACTACGCGGTCTTCAAAGAAACCTTGGGCTCCGACGGCACTTACACGCAGACGGTGGTGGCCGATGCCGCGAACGGCGGACTCGATGAACCCTACGCACTCGCCGTCGACGGCGTTGGAGACATCTTTATCGCGGACAAAATGAACTACAGGATTCTGAGAGAGACGCCCTTGCCCGGAGGAAAGTACGAGCAAATCGATGTGGCTGCCGCGGCCGAGCCCCAGGGCGTGGCCGTCGACGGGAGCGGCAACCTTTACTTCTCCGATCCCTACAATCACCAGGCGCTGCTGGTCGCTTTCGGTTCTCCGCCGGTATTGAGCTTTGGAACCGTGGAATACGGCCATACCAGCGGAGTGGAAGCAGTGCAGGTGGTGAACAACGGCAATGAAACGCTCCAGGCGGTGTCTCCCGGGATGAGCGTCCCGCCGGGATTCATGCAGGTTTCGGGCAGCGGAACGCCGGCGGATTGCACATCGGCATTCTCATTGACCCAAGGCGCGGAGTGCAACATCAGTATCGATTTTTCGCCCATGGCAGGCATTTTCGGTTCCACGATCGGCTACGTTTTGCTCACCGATGACAACCTGAACGCAACTTCTCTCACGCAGGCGATGGAACTGACGGCAACCGCGGTGAAGGGCGCCCCGGTAATTACGTGGGCGACTCCGACTGCCATCCTGCAGGGCACGCCGTTGAGCGCAACCCAGCTGAACGCGACGGCCAACCTTCCCGGCACGTTTGTCTACACGCCGGCGGCGGGAACGGTTCTCGCGCTGGGTCAGCAGACGCTCACCGCGACGTTCACGCCGACAGATACGACCGACTACAACACGGCAACGGCCACGGTGACGATTGTCGTCTATCCGCCGGAGCTGATGGCGGGGACGAACGAATGGGTGTGGATGGGCGGCAGCAGCACGCTAGTCGAAGAATCCAGCCAGAACTACGGTGTGCCCGGCGTCTACGGCTCGGAGGGAGTTGCGGCGCCGGCAAACGTTCCGGGCGGGCGCGGTTCGACCAGCACGTGGACTGACAGCCTGGGCAACTTCTGGCTCTTCGGAGGGTGGGGTTACGACTCCGTGAGCACGCAAGGCGAGCTCAACGACCTGTGGGAGTTCAGTCCAGGCACCCAGGAATGGGCATGGATGAGCGGAAGCAGCACGATGGCGACCAACAACCCGATGGGCACGAACGGCCAATGGGGAGTGTATGGGACACTCAACACGCCGGCCTCGACCAACGTTCCGGGCGGACGCGATTCGGCCAGCTCCTGGATCGACACCAGCGGTAACTTCTGGCTCTTCGGCGGAGAAGGCATCGATTCCCAGGGCAACTTCAGCAACGATCTGAACGACCTATGGGAGTATTCGCCCTCAACGCAGGGATGGACCTGGCGAGGAGGCAACAGCGTAGCGTGCGTCACCGTCGACGAGGTTACGACCTGCGGCTATGCCGGCGTATACACCTCTTCGACGGCCCCGCTGGCGCCCGGCAGCCGGATGGGGGCAAGCTCGTGGACAGACAGCAGCGGCAACTTCTGGCTGTTCGGCGGAAACGGAATCGACTCCGTCGGGGCGCAGGGCGACATGAACGATCTATGGGAGTACAGTCCCACGTCGGCGTTGTGGACATGGAAAGGTGGCAGCAGTACCGTCGAATCGCCGGGCAACTACTCAACGGATGTGTCGGCGCCGCTCGTGCCCAGTGCGCGTGACTCGGCGACGGCCTGGGTCGACAAGAACGGCAACTTCTGGCTATTCGGAGGCGAGGGCGTCGATTCGACGGGAACACAGGGAATCCTCAACGACCTCTGGGAATATGTTCCTTCGACCGGGCTATGGACATGGATGAGCGGCAGCAGCACCGTGCCCGGCGAAGGCAGCGGACAACCGGGAGTGTACGGTTCGCTGAACGTGCTCGCAAACGGCAACACGCCTGGAGGACGTTGGGCCGCATCCGGCGAGCTGAACACGAGCGGCAATCTCATTCTGTTCGGAGGGCTCGGATTCGACTCAGGCGACACACTCGGCGACCTCAATGACGCTTGGGTGTTCAATCTGTCGCTCAAAGAATGGGTGTGGAAGGGCGGGCAGAGCACCGTCGACTGCAAGAACTGCGGTTGGCCCGGCGTCTATGGCGCACTGGGAGTTCCTGCCGCCGCAAACACGCCCGGCGGCCGCTATGGCTCCAGCATCTGGACCGATGGCGCGGGGAACTCCTGGCTCTTTGGCGGAAGCGGCGACGATTCCACGGGTACCTTTGGATGGCTCAACGATCTTTGGACGGTGGGAACGCCGGCCGCGCAGCCTACGTTCAATCCGCTGCCCGGCACCTACGCGCAATCCGAGTCGGTCACGATCAGCGACACGACGCCGAACGCGGTCATTTATTACACAGCCGACGGCAGTGCGCCCACGGTTCGTTCCACCAAGTACACGGGCCAGATTGAGGTATCTCAGAGCGAGACCATCAATGCCATTGCGACTGCCTCCGGCTACATCGCGAGTCCAGTGGCAAGCGGTACCTATACCATCACGCTGCCCGCCCTCGCGATCACCTGGCCGACTCCGGCGCCGATCACGTATGGAACCGCGCTCAGCTCCACGCAACTCGATGCAACCGCAAACGTGGCCGGCAACTTCGTCTATTCGCCGGCAGCGGGCACCCTGCTGACCGCAGGGAACCAGACACTCAGCGCGACTTTCACGCCCAGCGACACGACCGATTACAAAGTGACGACGGTGACGGTTTCGTTGACTGTGAACCCGGCGAGTCCAACCATCGCGTGGGCGAATCCTGCAGCCATCACCTATGGAACCGCGTTGAGCGCGACGCAGCTCGATGCCACGGCCAACGTCGTCGGTACCTTCGCCTATACGCCGGCAGCGGGAACCGTACTCACTTCAGGCACCCAGACACTCACTCTGAATTTCACGCCCGCGGACAAAGTGGACTACACCGTTGCGCAAGCCACAGTCCAGCTCACCGTGAATAGGGCTCTACTGACCGTTATGGCATCGAACATTTCCAAGACCTATGGCGCCGACGTGCCGGAGCTGACATACACCGTCACAGGCTTTGTCCACGGTGACACCGCGGCGAACTCCGTGACCGGTAGCCCAGCGTTGAGTACCCCAGCCACCGCGCGGTCGGGCGTGGGCACATATCCGATCGCCGTCTCTATCGGAACTCTCGCGGCGGCAAATTACGTCTTCACGCTCGTTCCAGGCTCGCTCGTCATTCTGCCCAGTGGACTGACTGTGACAGCAGCGGCGAATCTCAACAAGGTCTATGGAGCGGCGATGCCGGCCCTCACGTATACCATCACCGG
>JASHTH010000892.1 GCA_030040655.1 Acidobacteriaceae bacterium
CGCGATTTTCTCGATTCTTCATGGGATTCTTATCTCTTGTTTGCTATTGAATACATAAGCCAACGCTTTTCCCGCAGGGACCCAGTCAGAATCTGAGCTGTGCCAGTGTATCCATTCTTCACACCGTTGAATGTTTCGGAGGTGAACCTTGCAAAATGCCAGCATTCTCTCTCTGTTCGTGGATCCAAAGCTGTTGAGTCCGCAACAATCTCAGTCATGCGCAAGCCACAACACCAAGCCTTCGGGCACGCGTCCCGATGCCATTGCGCGCGCGGCGCTCGTGTTCCTTGCGGCTCTGCTCACAGCCACGGCTGCTCTCGCGCAGTCCACCTTCGGCACCATTCTCGGCACCGTGCAGGATAATACCGGCGCGGTGATTCCCGGAGCGCTGATCACGGCGCAGTCGCTCGACGAGAACGAAGAGCGCACCACCACTTCCAGCTCGAGCGGCGAGTTTGTCTTCGAGAATCTGAAGGCCGGCCACTACAAAGTCACGGTGCATAAAGCCGGATTTACCGATTCCGCGGTTTCTTCGGCTACGCTGGAAGCCCGCCAGGAACTCCGCCTTCCGTTTACGCTGACCGTCACGGCAGGAACCACAACGGTGGAAGTAACCGCCGAAGGGGCGTTGATCAACACCGAGAATGGAACGATCAACAATACCATTTCCAATGAAGGCATTTCTCAATTGCCGATCAACTCCCGGTCTGTGTCGAGCAGTCCTCTGGCGGCTCTGGCTGTAACTCCCGAGGTAACGAGGGACTCGCAGGGGGGAATCGCGGTCGGGGGTGCGACGGCGGCGCAGACTGGCTTCTCGGTGGATGGAATTTCCACGGCCAACATCCGCTACAACGGCGCGCTGCAGGACACCTATCCGTCCCTGGAAAGCATCGACGAGATGAAAGTGACGGCGTTCAACAACAATGCAGAGTTCGCTCAGATTGGCGATGTGACCTTCACCACCAAGAGTGGAACCAATAAGCTGCACGGCAGTGCGTTCGAATATTTTCAAAACAGCGCTCTGGATGCTACCGTTTTGAATTTCCCTGTCAAGGCCCCCCGGACCTTTAACACATTCGGAGGCAGTTTGGCCGGCCCCGTGACCCTCCCCAAGCTGTACAGCGGGCGTGACAAGACCTTCTTCTTCGCCGATTACGAGGGAAATCGCAAGACGCAATCCTATCCCGAGGAGCTTCTCGTGCCGACGGCGGCGGAAAGGGCCGGCAACCTGAATGACCTGGTGCAGTCTCTGGGAGCCGGACCTGTGCGCAACCCGTTCACCGGCGCGGCTTTCCCGAACAACACCATTCCGGCCGGCACGTGCCAGGCCTGCATCAATCCGGTGGCTCAGGCTCTGTTGAAGTACTATCCCTTGCCCAACGCCAATCTGGGTGTCGTAAACCCGTCTTACAACTATCTGGCCCTCGTGCCGGATCCGGCGAACTCCGACGGCTTCGATGCCCGCGTCGATCACAATTTCAGTTCGAAGCAGCAGGTCTTCGTGCGCTACAGCTTCAAGAATGCGTACTATAGCGAGTTCAACAGCGCCGGCGTCGTTGCCCCCGCCAGCGATTTTCTGCCCAATGTTGGGGCCAACGACCAAAATCGCAGCATGGTGGCTTCCTACAACTATGCGATCACTCCCTCGCTGGTCAACGAATTCCGTTTCGGGTTCGCTAATTACAACGAGAATGACACCTTCCCCATCGAGGGGGCCGCGGCCATCTCTCAACTCGGGCTGAACTTCGATCATCCCATCGGCATCGCCTCCCATCCCACCGCCGACGCCTTCCCGACCTTCAATTTCGCCGACGGCTCCGTAACCACCATTGGGCAGGACAAGGTTGGAACAACCATCTCCGGGAACGAACAATTCACCGACAATCTCACCAAGGTGATGGGCACGCACACGCTTCGATTTGGATTCGATGCTCGCAGAGAGCATTTCAATTCCTTGATGTACTACGCGCCCTCCGACGACTTTGGCGACTTCACCTTCAGCGGCTCCTGGACCAACTACTCTTTTGGCGATTTTCTGCTGGGGATGCCAAACCCGTCCTACTTCGCCGTCATTGGCCCACAAATGGATGCACGCAGTGTCCACTGGGGCGTTTACGGTCAAGACACTTGGCAGGTAAACAGGCATCTTACGGCCAATTTCGGATTACGCTGGGAACTGCTTCCGCCGTTTGAGGAAACCAACGGCGATATAGCGACCTATCTTACGTCGGGGAACAACTTGACCGTAGTCGTTCCGGACAAGTTCTATCCATTTATCAAAAACAATTCGCTCCTCCAGCAGATATACACCGGCTTTCTGCAGGGATTCAACGCCTGCGTGCTTGCGACGAAGAGCCCGTTACCGTGTTCGAACATCGAAACGGCGAGCCAGGCGGGGCTTCCTCAAGGCCTCCGGGATTGGAATTGGCGTGACTTTGATCCCCGCGTCAGCTTCGCCTGGCGTCCGTTCGATAACGACAAGACGGTCCTCCGCGCCGGCTTCGGCATCTATACCATGACGACTCTTGGCCCCATGTCTTTCAACAGCGGCATCATCGCCCTCTCGGACCTGTTGACTTACAACAATGCTGCTTCGACGAGCTCTCCCGCGTTCTTCCAGTTTCCGAACACGTCCCCTCCGAACGCGGCGGCGACCATAGGCGGCGGCGATTTCGAAGAGGCAAACGATCCGCACTGGAAGGATCCTTCGTCGGCGCAATGGAACTTGACCGTGGAACGGGAGCTGACACCCAACACGGTGGTCAAGTTGAGCTATACGGGCCAAGGCGCGTACCATCTTCCCATCACCGTAGATAACAACCAGGTTCCGGCCAGCAGCACGCCCTACACCATTCCGAACAACGGATACTCGGTCGTCAGTGCCAATACGCCCTTCCAGAACTGGCTGCTGTTGATGGAGTCCTTCAGCATCGGCACCCAAAACTACGAATCGGGTGTAGCGGAAGTCACCCATAGAACGGGGCATGGGATCACGTTGCAGGCGAACTACACCTTCGGGAAAAATATCAGCGATGCGCAAGGCAACGACGCGCCAAATGTATACGCGAGCGAGGAGCCCTACGCCGTGGAAATCGCCAATCGCTATAACATAAAGTACGACCGCGGCAACGTGGTGGCGATGCCGCGCCAGCGCTTCATGCTGACGGGCACCTACCAACTGCCGTTCGGAATGGGACAGACTTTCGCGGGACCTGGATTCCTGAATCCAGTCATTTCCGGCTGGACCCTGAGCACGGTGACGACAATACAGACGGGTCAGTGGCTCACGCCCACGATGCCGGCGGGCGACGACCAATCGAACACCAATATGATCGAGCGAAGCACCGGCGGAGCCATTGCACGTCCGGACTGCGTTGGAGACCCGTACTCCCACCAGACCAACCAGAGCTATTTCAACCTCAACGCCTTCGCTCTTCCGCCGGCTAACGCCGGACGATTCGGGACCTGCGGCGTCGGTATCCTGGAGGGCCCCGGCATGACCGACGTGGACGCGGGCCTGGCCAAGCGCTTCAGTATTGGCGATCGGGTGCATGTTCGCTTCGAAGCGACGTTTACCAACGTGATCAACCACACCAACTACGCGCCGCCCTCGCTGAACTTCGGTGAACCTTCCAGCTTTGGCGTTTTGAATACCGCGCTGCCCCAGGGTCAGGGCGGCAACCGCACCGGGCAGGTGGCGCTGCGTATGGATTTTTAGTTCAGGCGCGTTGATGAGGGCAGTTTAGGAAATGAAGTAGCCGGAGAAAGATCGCCGAGTCGGCGCCACCATCAACGGAGCGGCGACCTCGAGCAGTCTCAGCTCGGACGCACGGTTTCCTGAACTGCCCTAGCCTCAGGCCTGAATGACCTCAATTGGCCACTTCAGGCCAACGCACTCATGGATTGCCCCTCAGAGGATCGAGCCTGGCAAAACGAACTCTCAGCAGTTTTCAATCGAAAACAGGGCTGGCTTCGCGGCATGAGGTCGGCAAACGTGTAAACCTTTTCAAAATCCGCTGGACTCGGCAATGCCGCCCTGCGTAGAGTGAGGAGGATTGCTTTTCCCCGTCCAAGGAGCCCAGTTTGAACCTCACCCGCGTCGACTGGCTGATCATGCTGCTCTACTTCGCGTTTGTGCTGGGCATCGGCTTTGCCCTCAAGCGCTTCATGAAGACTAGCAAGGATTTCTTCCAGGCCGGCCGGGCGCTGCCGGCGTGGATTTGCGGCCTGGCCTTCA
>JASHTH010000893.1 GCA_030040655.1 Acidobacteriaceae bacterium
AACCGACGGCTCGACACCGACCATTTCGTCGCGCCTTTACACCGGACCCGTTGCCGTTCTTGTTTCCGAGACCCTCAAGGCCGTTGCGGTCCTTCCCGGCCTGCGCAACAGCAACGTCGGAACTGCCGCCTATGCGATCCAGGAGGGGGGCGCCTACATCGACTTCGGCAACGGTTTCTCTTCCACGGCGGGATTGAGGTTGAACGGAAGCGCCATCGCCACCAACGACACCCGTTTGCAGCTGACCCACGGCGAACTATGGGAAGGCGGAAGCGTGTGGTGGAACAAGCCGATCGGTATTCAGGCGTTCAATACCGACTTTGAGTTCCAGCTTTCCGATGCCCAGGGCAACGGATTCACCTTCACCATCCAGAACATGGGACCGACGGCGCTGGGTGGCGATTCGGCCGGGCTCGGCTATCAGAATATTCAGAAGAGCGTCGCCGTCAAATTCAACTTCTATAACTACGAGAACGAAGGCGGAGACTCGACCGGCATCTACACCGACGGGGAACCGCCCGTGCTGCCCACCGTCGACGTCAGCCCAAGCGGAATCCAGCTGGGCAGCGGCGACGCCATTGTCGCCCACATTGCCTACAACGGAACCACGCTCACCATGAACCTCCGCGACGTGGTTACGGACGACACCTTCACCCTGTCGAAGGTGATCGACATACCGCAGATCGTGGGAGGCAATAGCGCGTACGTCGGATTTACCGGCGGCACCGGTGGCCTTACCTCCAGCCAGAAGATCCTCAATTGGACTTACGCCACGCAATCGGTGCCGCCGGCCTTTGCCCCCGCCGGAGGCGCCTATCGAGCGGCGCAGAAAGTTGTGTTGACGAGCGCGACTCCGGGCGCGGCCATCTACTACACCACCAACCGCACGGCGCCCAACGCAGCCTCAAAGAAGTACGCCGGCCCCATCGCCGTCGCCTCTTCCGAGACGATCGAGGCCATCGCCATCAGCGCCGCGGAAGGACAGAGCGGCGTTGCTTCTGCCGGATACACGATCAGTCCGGCGGCGAAGAGCCCTGAGTTCACCGTGACTGCGACCGCGCCGGCGACCGTTGCGCAGGGTAAATCCGTGAGCGCGGCGCTCAGGATCGCGACGGCGAACGGTTTCAAGGGCAAGGTCTCGCTGAGTTGCGTTGTCTCTCCGAACTTCTCCGCCGCCAACGAGACGCCCACGTGCTCGGTGACCCAGCCCGCGGCTATCTCGCGCGCCGCGTCGGTCAGTGCGACTCTCACCGTCTCTGCGCAATCGCAGACCAGCCCTGGATTGTACACGGCCACCATTCGCGGCGCTTCGGGCGCAGTCAGCGATTCAACCAGCGTTGCCGTACGCGTCACTGGACATTCCGTTGCGCCGGCATTCACGCTAAGTGGGTCGACCGCTGACATTGCTTCGCCGGGTGACGCAGTCACCGGCCGATCGCCGTGACGCCTGTCAACGGGTTCACCGGCAAAGTGACGCTGGCCTGCTCTGTCGGCGAAGGACCCGCGGGAGCCGCCGATGCGCCGAGCTGTTCTGTCACGCAGCCGACGGCCATTTCGCAGGCGCAGCCGGTGTCAGCCACTCTCACCGTCAGCACCGCTGGGACTTCGTCCGCCGCGCTCCGCATTCCGCTGCGGCAAGTCCTCGCACTGGGCGGTTCGGGAACCCTCGCCGCATTTTTCTTTTGCTTGCCCATCCGCCGCCGCCGGTGGCAAAAGTACTTCGGGTTGGTTGTGCTGCTGTCTCTCTGCGCCGGTGCCTCGGCCTGCGGGGTCACCCAGCTTCGAACCTCGGAGACCACTGCGGGGAGTTACACAGTTACAGTCACCGGCGCCGACGGTCCGCTGCAGGGGTCGACGGCCCTCACCTTCCTTGTGAATTGATCGCGCCACAATATTCTCGCGTTTCGTCATATCGAATGGAGTTAGCGCCCGCCGTCCGGTTCGGTGCGTGCCGAGTGTCCCGCTCTCTATCCCCGCCTTGATCGGCCCGCATGCCGATCCCGCAAATCCAAAATCATCGCCGCGCTCAGACCGATCACCCCATTCCGAAGCTGGCTTAAGTCTCGCGAGATGAGACGTGAATGAAACGTTGGGGTGAATTCTTACACGATCCGCGCTTGATCTCGGGGAGTTTTTACCGGATGCACGTAATTCTTGCCAGGATGCCTGCTGGGCAGAATTTTTCTCGAAAAAATCTCAAAAAGGGGTTGTTCGTCGCGGCGAAGTGTGTAAGTATTCGTGTGAACATTTCCTGAGTTGCCTGGGGTCCAGTTTCGGGCTTGGACAGAATGAATTGTGGCGGGCCGAAGAGTTTTTAGATAACCGCCCTATTTCATCTCGCTTCAATCCTTGTAACCCGGCCCAAAATTCCGTCCGGCAGCAGTAGCACGCCGCTGCGATCGGCGAAATTGCGATAAGAGGTTGCTGAGTAGTTCGACCTTGGCGCGATTCGACTTTCGCCTCTCAGATCAGCCCATTCACAACGGAATAGGTTTCCGGCTCCTTCATCGCAAGGGTGGGCACGGGAGTCTGCGCGCAAACGTATCAGCTATCGCAAAGGAATCTCATGAAGGCTCTTCGCTTTTTCTCCATCGCGTCGTCGGTTTTCCTCTCCATCGCTGTCCCCGCAATGGCGGGAGTTACCATAGGCAGTCCCTCGAACGGCGATCAGGTTTCGTCTCAGTTCAGGCTCTCCGCCTGGGCGCCCAATTGCTCCTCCCAGAGCGTATCCAACATGGGCTATTCGTTCGATAGCAGCTCCGACACGACCGTCGTAAAAGGCCAATCCATCGATTGGAATATCAGCTCTTCTTCCGGCCATCACACTCTTCACGTAAAAGCCTGGGGCGACAAAGGTTCCTCCTGCGTTGCCGACGTCGACATTGACGTCACCTCGGGCGGCTCCGGTGGGTCCGACGGCTCCCTAGTTCCATCGAACGCGACTTCCGTCAGCAATCTCGAAGCAATGTCCGGCTGGCATGCCGAGCATGACGACGGCGGGCCCGGCTCGTCGTCGGGATCGATGCAGGTGGTCAGCTCACCCTCGGTCAGCGGAAGCGCGCGGGAATTCGACTCCGAATTCTCGAACAATGGAGACGAGCGCTACTCGCTGACCTTTTCCGACGATACCTCGGCTACGAACTTCTTCTACGATGCCTGGGTCTATCTCACCAGTTCTTCGAGTAACATCGGGAATCTCGAATTCGATGTCAACCAGACCATGCCCGATGGCAAGACTGTTTTAATCGGTGTGCAGTGCGATGGCTACACGAAGCATTGGTCCTACACCGTCAACACTGGCAGCGACTTCAACCCCTCGCTGCATTGGGTTGCCAAGAGCGGCACATATTGCGATCCCCGCGTTTGGTCGCAGTATGCGTGGCATCACGTCCAGGCCTATTTTTCTCACGACGACTCCGGTTATATCACCTATCACTCCGTGTGGCTTGACGGAGCCGAAGCCGCGATGGACGAAACTGTCTTTGGAGAAGTCGAACTTGGCTGGGGCCCGACGATCAACACCCAGTTCCAGGTCGACGGCCTCGGCTCCAGCGGCCACTCCACAGCCTATCTCTCCAACCTCACCGTCTCTCGCTGGTAAGGGGAACAGCTCGCTTCGCTTTCGAGGAAGCGCCGGTTCTGCCTTATCCCGATCTCCGTCGGCGCCTGAACGAATTCTCGGCTCGGGCGGGGATCGTGCTATCTTCGGCTCTCCTTCCTGCCTCTTGAAAAGCCAACCAGCGCTCCGCGCCCGCCCGTTCGAGGTTGGCCCGCATCGAAAGAACCGAATAGTTCCAGCCGCTTCTCCCGACAATTCTTAAGCTATCCCCATAAGCGGAAAAACTCTCCGCGACATGGCTTTGTAACCGGGCACGGCTTCACAGGTTGCGGAAAAACTCGCTCTGCGAGCGGTTTTGAAAGGGCACGGCTTTAGCCGTGCCGAACAAGTCCTTTGTTTTTGATTTTTCTTGCGGGCTTCAGCCCGCGAGAAACCGATCCCAGGAATTTTTCCGCAACCTCTTCCGTTGTGCCGAAAAATCCCCCAAAATTCAACGTGGGCCTTAGCCCCTGCGGAACGCCTCGTAGCGCAATTCGTCTCCGCTTCACCCTTTTTCCGCACCCTCTTAAGGCAGTTTAGGAAACAGTGTGTCCGTTCGGACCTTGCCCAAGGTCGGCGCTCCCTGCTGGTCCCACCCCAACGACGAAGACACGTCGTTGGGGACCAGGTAGTCGCGTCGACTTTGCGATCTTTCTTCGGCTGCATCGTTTCCCGAACCGCCATAGTTGGTCAGATTCTCTATTCGGATTATGGCGTTGCTTGAGTTGAGGAATCGTCGACTCGACGCTACAATTCCGCCATGTTCCAGGTCTCTTTGCTGCAGGCCATAGCGCTGGCTGAGGTTCTCGT
>JASHTH010000894.1 GCA_030040655.1 Acidobacteriaceae bacterium
GGCTGAAAACAGCGCCCGACTACAGACCCGAGATGGAGAGAGAATATCGATTCGCGAGAAGCTCAGAACAAGTGCGCGTTGCGGAAGAATTGCGTGAACTCTATTCGACGGCAGGAGTTTTGATAGTGGATGCACAGGGGCACGGAATCATTTCAGCGAAAATCGCATCCACCGTCCATGACGCATTTCATGCCTTAATGCTGGCGGAATTGGATCACTACGGTAGAGCAACTCCGATGCTGCTCGAGAACATTAACCTGCGACTAGCGCAATCGGTGTCCGCCCGTAATGAGCTTGAGAAAGGGGGGGCACGCGAAATCGCAACGATGATCTACGGCGAAATCCGCTCGAATGGTCAGTTCCGCTTTGCGAACTTCGGGCACCCCCCACCGCTGGTATTCTCCGCGGAGAGGCGCCAGTTTAGGAACATCGATGAAAGCCGCATGGTGCAATTTCTTGCGCTCGGCTTGCAGATTCCGGCAGATCATCCGGACAGAACGAAGTACTATTCTCTGACTATCCGTTCAACAGAGCTTGAGTCTTCGGACGTTAGCGAGATCACACTAATGGGTCCCGGAGACGTTCTTTTTCTCTATACCGACGGAGTCTACGACGGCACCGACAAAGACGAACGCGAGCTCCTGGAGTCGATCATGCGTGAACACTGTCGACAGTCCGCCAGAGAGATCTGCAATGCGATGCTTGACTATGCCGTGAAGAAGGATGCGCGGCTCCGTGAAAGCGGAGATTTCGATCTAATTGACGACAAAACCGTCTTTATCGTCAAGCGAACTTAGATAGCGGCGCTCTGCCAAGGCGGGATCAAGGTCTCCACTTGGTCGCCAATAGATCGCCGGTTTGTAGCGAGCTGTCGGTTAGCGTGGGCGATTTGTCGATCCGCATTCACATCGTCCCAGGCGAGATCAGCTAGATCAGCTCGGCCTCGGTATGTCTGCTTAAGCCAATGTGTGTATTCGGTGAGGTGAGCACCAAGAATTCAATGAGCAACACACAACAAATCTCGATCACTTCTTTCGACTCCCAGACACGGACTCGAGTCGTGAATCCATGGTTTATCGCTGGGACAGTCACTATCGCCGCCTTCATGGAATTGCTCGACACCTCCATCGCGAATGTCGCGCTTCCTTATATCGGCGGTGGCTTGGGGCGGAGCTACGACGAGGTGACGTGGATACTCACGACTTATCTCGTCGCTAATGCTGTTGTCCTCCCGATGAGTGCCTGGTTCAGTAGGCTGCTCGGACGCAAGAACTATTACATGCTTTGCGTGCTGCTCTTTACGGCTTCATCTCTATTCTGTGGACTCGCCCCCTCGCTCGGATTCATGCTGCTTTTCCGCGTGCTGCAAGGAGTCGGGGGTGGCGGCCTCGTTCCCGTCGCGCAGGCAATTCTCGTTGATACATTCCCACCGGCGAAGCGTGCGGCAGCTTTCGCGCTCTATACCATCGTGATTGTCACCGCTCCCGCCGTCGGGCCAGTGCTCGGCGGCTGGCTCACTGATAATTACGACTGGCGCTGGATATTCTTCATCAATGTCCCGTTCGGCTTTCTCTCGATATGGCTTTCGAACCGGTTCATCCGCGATCCGCAGGATTTCACTCAGGAAAGGCTTAAAGCACACGCGGAAGGAAGGATGCCCATCGACGGTCCAGGCATCGTGCTCATAACGCTGGCTTCCGCGGCACTTGAGATCTCTCTCGATCGTGGCCAGATCGATGATTGGTTTGGAAGCCGCTTGATTACTTCCCTAATCGTCATTGCCGTGTTGGGTTGGGCCGCCACCCTGTTTTGGGAGCTTTGCAATCCTAACCCCATCATCGACTTCCGGCTGCTTGAACACCGGAATTTCGCGATTGCGAGCGTACTCTTTCTGCTGTTCGGAATTAGTCTCTTCGGAACGACCACGCTCATTCCAATGATGCTGCAATCACTTTACGGTTATCGAGCTATCGATGCCGGCCTTGTTTTGGGTCCAGGAGCCCTGGTGATCACGTTACTGGCGCCAGTCTCGGCGCAACTGCTTCAGCGGCACCTCGTTTCTCCAAAAGTTCTTGTTCTCGTGAGTTTTTGCGTTGTTGCAATTGCCATGTTTTTATACAGCGATAACACTCTCGACGTAGACAGTGCCCATTTCGCATGGAATCGTTCTCTGCAGGGATTCAGCTATGGGCTGTTTCTTGTGCCTGTGAACCTCATAGCATATTCGCAGTTGCGTCCCGACGAAAACAACAAAGCCTCCAGCCTTACGAACCTCTTCCGCAATTGGGGTGGCAGTTTTGGAATAGCCTTCGTCACAACGGCGACCGAGCGCCGTGAGAATTTTCATCAATTCATATTGGGTTCATCGCTCGATCCGGCCTCTCAGACGCTTCAGCAAGGAGCCTTCCCATTTATTGGGCAACTAATCCATCATGGTTTTTCCAGTGCTGATGCTGGCTCCGCGTCGATAGGCATTATCTATGAGCAACTGATGCGTCAGAGCTTGTTCCTGGCCTACATGGACTGCTTCCGAGTATTCGCCTGGCTCAATGTCTTGGCGATTCCGTTGATCTTTGCCATTCGCACATTCAGGCCACAAGGAGAAGCGACAGCGGGACACTAACAACGAACTTTGTGCTGCCCGTCCTGGTTGCTGCGGCTGTCAGTCTCGCCAGTTCCCAGCCTCAGTGGGTAATTGTGCGACCCTGCTACTCGCCTCAACTGACGAGAACAGGGCGAGTCACTCATTCAGACCCGTTGATTCACCGAGGAGACTGGATGGGTAGTGGGCCTCGGACATGGTTCGGCCATGCGCCTGGACGTAAAGTCGCCCGACGCGTCCTTGTACCGCAGCCCCCTGCCTATCCTGGAACCAATAGAGCGCATCGGCCGTTTTACGGACAGGTGAAATTCCTGAACCCTGGCCGACATAACATTACCGAACTGACGAATCGGAGAAGTGCGGACTAGGTTCCGCTTCGTGCCTGTGACGGAAACGTCATACTGCGCAGCAGTTTCTGAAACCGCGGATCGGAACGGAGCGGGTCCATGACCGGATCCACTTTGATCCACACCATCCAGCCGCGGTCCTCGGTGCTGGCTTTCTCCAGCCATTCGAGCGCGTGTTCTTTATCGCCCATCGCCAGGTAAGTCGCCGCGATGCGGTACACAGGCACGTACATCAGAGTGGTTCTTTGTTTTACCTCCTCGAGCATCGGCAGAACATCACTGCGCCTGCCGTTGGAGGCATAAGCGTATGCCAGGCTCATCACTTCCCCGGCATCGCGGTCTGTAAGTGGCACAATTGTAGCGAAGGCATTGGTCGCTTCCTGCCACTTTGATTCTCCGACGTAGGCCCAGCCCAGGAGAAAATTGTCCATGGGGTCTGAGTTAACCGCCGGGCGTATCAACTCGACGGCCTTATCGTAACGTCGCGTCCAGTAGTAAATCGCACCCGCAGCGACATCGACCTGTGGTGATCCATGCGCAATCTCGCGGGCCCCGTCGGCCTCCTCGATTGCCTGGTTCGAGCGCCCCATAGCGGCCAGGAATTGACCATAGTAGACGTGATACTTGGCATCCTTCGGAGCCAGATCAATGGCTTGTTTGAACTCCTTCTCGGCCGGCTCCCATTCCCAAGTATTGAACTCTGCCTCGCCGAGCAGTGCGTGTGCTTCAGCAAGACCATCCTGGAGTCCAATCGCCCTAATTGCTGCTTCCTTTGCCTTCTGAAAACGCTCTTCTGATGGCAAACCAGGCCAACCCGGAAATCTGATTTCTGCCTCTGCCAGGGCTATATAGGCCTGAGCGCATGTTGGGTCCTTTTCGACCGCGAGTCCAAAGTAGGCGAGCGCCTGACCGGCAGCGGCGACAATCGGGGGCAGCCCATAACCGCTTTTGGGGAACGTGTCGTGACTCCGCCGCAAAAGCCGATTTGCCTCCTGATTGCCACACGGGGTTAACTGGGCATTTCCTTGCGCCGTGGCACTTTGCGTGTTTGCAAACACACAGGCAACGGCCAAGATCACACCCGCTAGATATCTGGCTTGAACAGAACTCGCCATGACGTCCCACTCCCTTTCCGCCAGAGACTCTAACCACACCGATTGGATTTTGCCGCAATCCGCAAGAACGATCCGCGTCGTCCTGAATAGTCGCTGTGAAACGCTGCTCATGGCGGCACGCCCGCACACGGCATGAGTTTTCGCACTGTCATATAACCATGGATCTACTTTTTTGACCTCTGTCCCGTTCGCATTGTACCGACTCTGAGCCGCTTTGCTCGTCATTGCACATCCTTCGCTCGCGAGCGCAGGATGCGCAACAATTCGTTT
>JASHTH010000124.1 GCA_030040655.1 Acidobacteriaceae bacterium
GAATTGTTTCCGATCTTGGAGGAGTTGCGCAGCCGCGAGCCCATCTTCCATACCGCGCGATTCGGCACGACGCTGAAGGACTTTGAACGGTCGACGGCGCCGGATTTCTGGGAGGTCGGCGCGTCAGGCCGGCGCTACAGCCGCAAGTTCATCCTGCGCACGCTTGGCGCCAATCCGCCCTGCGATGCCGATTCCGCCGGCTGGCAGTGTTCCGATTTCGCGCTTCGCCGCCTTGCAGCCGATACCTTTCTGCTCACCTACACTCTGTTGCAACTTGATCGGCTTACGCGCCGCGCCACCATCTGGCAACAAACGAGCGAGGGCTGGCGCATCCTGTACCACCAGGGCACGGTGGTTGCTTCCGCAGAAGACGACGTCATGCCGGCCTGAATCGCCGGTGCGGGTTGCTGCATTCACAAATGGGCCGAGGTCCGGTGCCTACGCGCCTTGACGCTTTGCTGGTGCGACTCCAATAATGCTTGGTGGACAAAGCACAGATTCGCCGTACCTTAATCTGATACAGCTTGCATCCGAGCCGACGAGGAGCCCGCTAAGAATGGCCACCGCTCAACAACCTGCCGCGCCTTCGGTAAACCGCGGCGTGCAGCCGTTGCGCGCCGGCCAGGGGTACTCGTTTGTCTGGCGCAAGCTGCATTCGCTCTCGGGGATCGTGCCCATCGGCGCATTTCTCATCGAGCACATTGTCTCGAATTTCGAAGCGCTCAAGGGTCCAGCCGCTTACGCCGAACAGGTGCGATTCCTCAACTCGCTGCCGCTGGTTCGCGTGCTGGAATGGGCTTTCATCTTCCTTCCGCTCATCTATCACGGGGTCTACGGCGTGTACCTCTGGCTGCGTGGCCAATCCAACGTCGTTTATTACCCCTGGGCGGGCAACTGGATGTACGTGGCCCAGCGCTACACCGGCCTGATCGCCTTCGCCTACATTATCCAACATGTGTTGCGACAGCGCTTCATGGGCGTGAGCCTTCCGGAGCATCCCGGCGCGGCATTTCACAAAGTTCAAGTCGAACTGCAGAATCCCTGGATGCTGGCCGTTTACGTCATCGCCATGCTCGCCGTCTGTTGGCATTTCGCTTACGGCGTGTGGCTCTTCGCGGCCAAGTGGGGCATCACGCCGGGCGAAACCGCACGCCGCCGCTTCGGCTGGGTGTGCGTCGTCGGAGGCGTCTTTCTCGCGGTCATGGGGCTGGCCGGCATCTGGGCCTTTGTCGGCCCCAAATACCAGAACGCGCCGGAAGACGTTAAGCCGGCTGTAACGCTGAGTGCGCCGGACATGCCTGGCTTTTCTCCCGCATCTCGGGCATTTTTGCTGAAAGCTGATAGCTGACAGCTGATAACTGCTTCCATGGACTTGGAACTACGAACTGTGAACTGTCTGCTGTAAGCTGTCCGCTGTTTTGCACGAAAGGTTATCGCCGAAATGGCAGCACCCAGAATCATCGTGGTTGGCGGAGGGCTCGCCGGGCTTTCCGCAGTGATCAAGATCGCCGAAGGCGGCGGCACGGTCGACCTCTTTTCCATCGTACCCGTCAAACGCTCGCATTCGGTCTGCGCGCAGGGCGGCATCAATGCGGCCAAAAACTTGAAGGGCGAGGGCGACACCACCGACCAGCATTTCGACGACACCATCTACGGCGGCGACTTCCTTGCCAACCAGACTCCCGTTAAGGCCATGTGCGAGGCGGCGCCGTCGATCATCGATCTGCTCGATCGCATGGGCGTGCCGTTCAACCGCACGCCGGAGGGGCTGCTCGACTTCCGCCGCTTCGGCGGTACTCTGTATCACCGCACCGCGTTTGCCGGCGCCACCACGGGCCAGCAACTGCTCTACGCGCTCGACGAGCAGGTACGCCGCCACGAAGCCGACGGCAAGGTCCATAAGTACGAAGGCTGGGAGTTTCTCTCCGCCATCGTCGACTCCAAGCGCACCGCGCGCGGCATCGTGGCCATGGATCTTCGCTCCATGGCCCTGCGCGCGTTTCCCGCCGATGCGGTGATTCTTGCCACCGGCGGCATCGGCGCCATCTTCGGCAAAAGCACGAATTCGGTCGTCTGCACCGGCTCGGCGCAATCGGCCGTCTTCCAGCAGGGCGTCTGTTACGCCAACGGTGAGTTCATCCAGGTTCACCCGACATCGATTCCCGGCGAAGACAAATTGCGCCTCATGTCAGAATCGGCGCGCGGCGAAGGTGGACGCGTCTGGGTGCCGCGAAAGCCGGGCGACAAACGCAACTTCAAGCAGGTTCCCGAAGCCGAGCGCTTCTACTTCCTCGAAGAGTGGTATCCGAAGTACGGCAATCTGGTGCCGCGGGATGTGGCCACGCGCGCCATTCACAAGGTGGTCTACGAGCTCGGCCTCGGCCTCGACGGCCAGGCGATGGTGTACCTCGACCTCACGCACATCGACAAAGCCACGCTGAACCGCAAGCTCGAAGGCATCCTCGAAATCTATGAGAAGTTCGTCGGCGACGACCCGCGCGAAGTGCCGATGAAGATCTTTCCCGGCATGCACTACACCATGGGCGGCATTTGGGTGGATAACGACCAGATGACCAACATCCCCGGCATCTTCGCCGCCGGCGAGTGCGAATACCAGTACCACGGCGCCAACCGCCTGGGCGCCAACTCGCTGGTGAGCTGCATTCACGGCGGGTTTGTGGCTGGCTTGAACTCGCTGAAGTACGCCAAGAGCGCTCCTGCAGTGGAAGGGGACGGCGGCGCGGCGGCAGAAGTCGCGCGCCAGGCCGAGATCAACAAGGAGCTGATCGACAACCAGGGCAACGAGAATCCCTTCAAGCTGTGGCGCGAACTCGGCACCACCATGACCGAGCATGCCACGGTGATCCGCTACAACAAGGGATTGAAACAGGCCGACGAGAAGATTCTCGAACTGCTCGATCGCTACAACCGCGTGAACCTCAGCGACAAGAGCCAGTGGGCCAACACCAGCTTTGCCTTTGCCCGCCAGCTCTACAACATGCTCGAGCTTTCGCGCACCGTCGTGCTGGGCGCCATCCTGCGCGACGAGTCGCGCGGTGCGCACTACAAGCCCGACGTTCCCGAGCGCAACGACGAGAAGTACTTGAAAACCACCAAGGCGAGCTTCACCGGCGACGTTTCCGGTCCCCGCTTCGAGTTTGAAGCCGTCGATACGCAGTACCTCAAGCCGCGGCCGCGCCGCTACGACGCTGCAAAGTAGGAGACAGTTCGAAGAGAATCATGCCAATCAAAACCGTCAGCTTCGAAATCCGCCGCCAGGCCAGCCCTGACGCGCCGGCCGTTTGGGAGAGCTTCGAGCTCGAATGGCGCCCCGGCATGAACGTCATCTCCGCCATGATGGAGATCGCCGCCAACCCGCGCACCAGAGACGGCCGGGAGACCACTCCCATTACTTACGACTCGAATTGCCTGGAAGAAATCTGCGGCTCCTGCGCCATGCGCATCAACGGCCGCGCGCGCATGGCCTGCTCGGCGCTCATCGGCAACCTCGAACAGCCCATCAAGCTCGAGCCGCTTTCGAAATTTCCGCTCATTCGGGATTTGCAGGTCGATCGCTCGGTGCTCTTCCAAAACCTCATGGCCGTCAAAGCCTGGGTTCCCATCGACGGCACTTACGATCTTGGCGCCGGCCCGCGTGTCTTCCCCCAGCAGCAGGAGGCCAATTATCCGCTTTCCAACTGCATCAGCTGTTGCTGCTGCATGGAGGTCTGCCCCCAGTTCAACGAATCCACGGGATTCGTCGGCGCGGCCACCATCGCCCAGGTCAAGCTGTTCAATAACCACCCCACAGGCAGGGTCTTGAAGGAAGAGCGCCTGCGCGCACTGGCCGGCGACGGTGGCGTGCAGGAGTGCGGCTACGCGCAGAACTGCGTCGAAATCTGCCCCAAAGGCATTCCCCTCACCAACGCCATCTCCGACGTCGGCCGCGAGGTCGTCGTTCAAAAAGCCAAGGACTGGCTGCGAGGGTAGCGGGGCTAGCGGAGCTAGCGCGGTTAGCAGGTCGGCAAGTTAGCGAGTTAGCAAGTCAGCGGGTTCGCACCGTAAAGATGCTTCAGCAACTCTGATCCGGGATCTCTATTCTCTATTCCACGGTCCCCAATCCCTGTTTCTTCCGTGGACCCCGGGCCCTCGCCCCTTATACTCAATCCTTCCGCATGCTTCGCCTCTTCGGAACGTTCGTCGCCGTGCTCGCCGGTCTCGCCTTCGGCAGTTTTCTCAACGTGTGCGCGAGCCGCTGGCCGCATCGGATGAGCGTGATAAAGCCGCGCTCTTACTGCGTGAATTGCGGCCGAACGCTTCGCTGGTGGGAGAATATTCCCCTGGCAAGCTGGGTTGCGCTGCGCGGCCGCTGCCGCACCTGCCGCGCGTGGATCGGCTGGAGACACCCGATCGTTGAGTTCGCGATCGGCGCGTTGTGGGCGCATGAGGCATGGAAGTTTTTTGCGGCAATCTCCCGCTCCGAACTGCTTCCCTACGACTTCAAGTATTCTGTGACAACCGCCGTTGGCAACTGCATCCTGTGCTGGATGCTGGTTGCGTTAGCGGTCCTCGATGCGGAGAATCTCTGGCTGCCGGACTGGATCACGCTGCCGGGCATCGCGCTGGGACTCATCTATACCGTGACGATCTCGGCGCTTCAGAGCCTTTTCTGGTTTTGGCAGCAGAATCTGCAGGCGACACTCGAGAAAGAGCTTGGCGCGATGCTCATCTCGGCCGGCCTCATTCTGCTCATCCGCCTGGTTTATTGGCTGGTTCGCCGGCGCGAGGGCATCGGGCTGGGAGACGCCAAGCTGATGGCCATGCTGGCGGCGTGGCTGGGGCTCCAGGGCGGGCTGCTCTCATTCGTATTGGGCGTGGTTTTCGGCGCTCTTGTCGCCATCGTCCTGCTCGTGATTTCCTTAGCCCGCAGGCGGGCCGGCGGCTGGGCTCTCCAAAAGCTTCCGCTCGGCACATTCCTGTGCGTCGGCGGAATCATCGATGTTCTCTGGGGCGACCGAATACTTCTCGCTTATCGCCAATGGGGAAGTTTCTGACCTCAAGGACCAGGGTTCTTTATTGCGGCGAACCGACAGCCGCTTTTCCAGGCGCGGAAGGCTTCGCATTCGCAATTTCAGGCTCTTTCAACGCCTTTTGCGCATCTTTGAAGTGGCGGCTGTCGGGATCGAATTCCATGACCTTCAAGTAGTAGGTTCGTGCATCGGCAAAGTCGCCCAGGTGGTGTTCACTTTCGGCGAGACCCCAGTAGACTTCGGCATTTTCCGGAGCGAGCACCAGCGCCGATTGGAACCGAGAGAGCGCCGCCTTCCAGTCCCTCCTTCCGAGGTAGTAGTTGCCCACGGTGATGTCGTCGGATGCGGTCTCTTGAAATTCCGGCGCTTCGGGTTTGGACTTCGTATCTTCGTCCGGCTTGGGAATCAAGCTGTCGATGCCAGGCACATCGGAGCTTGACTCACTGCTCGATTCGGTCGCTGCCCCAGCCGGCGGCTCGTCGGGGCTGCGCACCGGATCATAATCCTGCGCCGGGAGCGAGACGCGGCCTGCTTCGGGTGCCGCTGCTTCGGGCTCATCCTTACTGTTGGCATTGGGCA